>JAEZKH010000256.1 GCA_023415515.1 Actinomycetes bacterium | reverse complement strand
CAGGATGTCCGGCGTGTCGTAGCCGAATGATTGAAGGTCATCGCGTGATTCTTCGAGAGACCGTCCAAAGTCACTCGAGCAAAGGAATCGACGCGATGACCACTGCCCACAATATCGACCTGCCCGCTGTGCTGGCCGAACGACTCACCAGCGCCCATCCTGACGTGCTTCGTGAGCTGCTGGCCACGTTCATCCACACCCTGATGGGTGCCGAAGCCGACGCCCTGTGCGGCGCCGGGTACGGCGAACGCAGCGCGGCGCGCACCAACTCCCGCAACGGCTACCGACACCGCCAATTCGACACCCGCGCAGGAACCTTGGATCTCGCGATCCCGAAGCTGCGGTCTGGTTCCTACTTTCCGGACTGGCTGCTGGAACGCCGCAAACGCGCCGAGCGGGCCCTGACCACTGTGGTCGCCACCTGCTACCTGCTCGGTGTCTCCACCCGGCGGATGGACAAGCTCGTCGAAACCTTGGGCATCACCTCGCTGTCCAAGTCGCAGGTGTCAGTGATGGCCAAGGAACTCGACGCCGCTGTGGAGGCGTTCCGCACCCGGCCGCTGGACGCCGGTCCGTACACATTCGTCGCCGCGGACGCCCTGGTCCTCAAGGTCCGCGAAGGCGGGCGGGTGGTCAACGTGCACGCCCTGATCGCGGTCGGGGTTAACGCTGACGGGTACCGCGAGATCCTGGGCATCGACGTCACCACCGCCGAAGACGGGGCCGGCTGGTTGACCTTCCTACGGTCGCTGACCGCCCGGGGCCTCTCGGGGGTCAAGCTGGTCACCAGCGACGCGCACGCCGGGCTGGTCGCCGCCATCGGCGCCACGTTGCCGGGGGCATCCTGGCAGCGCTGCAGAACGCACTACACCACCAATCTGATGGCCGTGACCCCGAAAGCCTCGTGGCCGTGGGTCAGGACGCTGCTGCATTCGGTGTTCGACCAGCCCGACGCCGAATCTGTTGGTGCTCAATATGACCGGATCATCGACGCCCTGTCCGACAAGCTACCCAAGACCACCGAACACCTCGAAGCCGCCCGAGCGGATCTGCTGGCGTTCACTGCGTTCCCCAAACAGATCTGGCGCCAGATCTGGTCCAACAACCCCCAGGAACGGCTCAACAAGGAAATCCGCCGGCGCACCGACGTCGTGGGCATCTTCCCCGACCGCGACGCCCTGATCCGCCTCGTCGGCGCCGTACTCGCCGAACAACACGACGAATGGGCCGAGTCCCGGCGCTACCTCGGCCTCGACGTCCTGAGCAAATCACGCGCCATCAACGACACCCCAACCCAACAGGAGGACACCCCAGCGGCACTGACCGCCTGAACCATCACGACGAAGAATCACACGACGACCTCCTACACCACGTCCCTGGACTTGACCGTGGACCGAGGAGCACTGAGGCGGACCGCAGACCAGGGGCTGGGCGCTGAACCTGGCACCGGCTTGACGGGGCATACCGTGACGGCTTCAATAAGTTATATGTCGACAGACCGGTCGGTCGAATCGCGCACCGATGCGCCGTTGTCGGGTGATGACGGCTTCGCCGCTGCCTTGACGGCCCGTGGTGTTCCGTTCCTGTTCAACCTCCCCGGCACCCAGACGCTGTCCCTGCTGCGCAAGATGGCGGAGAATCCCGGTGGGCCACGGGCGATATTCATTCGCCACGAGCAGGCGGCTGCCTACGGGGCGGTCGGCTATGCGAAAGTGACCGGCCGCCCGGCAGTGTGTTTGGCGGTGCCGGGCCCGGGTGCGACGAACATGCTGACCGGTGTCGCTTCGGCACTGGCAGACGGCATCCCGCTGGTGGTGGCGACCCCGCAGGTGCCAACCGAGCTGCTCGGCCGTGGGGTCCTGCACAACGCCGACCTCGGTGCACTGTTCGCGCCGACAGTCAAGGCTGTGGTCGAAGTCGAGGCCCCCGAAGACCTCGGGCCAGGTCTGGCGCGCGCTATCGACCTGTCGCTGACCCCGCGACAGGGTCCGGTTGCGCTGTTGTTCCCGTCAAGCTTTTTGGTGACGCGCATCGACGGCTTTGAACTGCCCGGGAGGTCCGGTGCCGTCAGACAGCCGGCGACGGCCGACCTCGACGCGGCGCGATCTCTGCTCCGGACGGCGCGTCGACCGATCATCTGGGCGGGCGACAGGGTGCATTTCGCCGGCGCCAGGGCAGCGTTGCGGGAACTCGCGGAGACATTGAACGCGCCTGTGGTCACCGACGAGATGGCGCGCGGAGTATTCGCCGAGGATCATCCGCTGGCGATGGGTACGGCATCGTTTCGCGCAATGCCCGAAGTCCTCGCCGACGCCGACGTGTGTATCGCCGTCGGCACCGCGTTTCCGGAGTGGTCGACGGTGTCGTGGACGATGCCCGTGCCTGCGTCGCTGGTGCACCTCAATGACGAGCCCGGCGTCTTCGATGTCAACTACGTGGCCACGGTCACCGTCGAAGGTGATCTCGTCGCGTCGATGACCCACCTCGCCACCACCATGGCCGGCCGCACTGCGCCCGAAGGCGATTGGGGATCCGCGCGGGTTGCGCAGGCAAGGGAGGCAGGCCTGAAGGCCATCGCAGCCGACCGTGCTGACTACGCGGACGCGGGCCGCGGCATGCATCCTGGTGATGTGGTCGGCACACTGCGTGCTGCCCTTCCGGCCGACGTTCTCGTCTGTACCGATGGGTCCGCCACCGGCAACTGGCTCAGCGAGGAGAGCTTTCCCGTACTCGCCAGTTCGGGAATGCTGCAGTCCGACGTGTTCAAGGAGACCGGTTCGGCGCTATGCGCCGGAATGGGTGCCAAACTCGCTGCGCCGGAGCGAGAAGTCGTCGTCGTGCAGGGCGATGGCGGCCTGCTGTTTCAGCTCGGTGAGTTGGCAAGCCTGCGGCACAACGGGATCAAGCTCATCGTCGTGGTCTTCGAAGATGGCTTCTTCAACGCAGATCGCATCTATCAGGAGTACGTTTTCGGCGGGCGGGAGTCCGACTGCGCTCTGTTCAACCCCGACTTCGCCGCTGTCGCAACGGCATTCGGGCTGCACGGCGAAAACGTCACCTCTACAGCGGAACTCGAAGCGTCGGTGCGGGACGCCCTTGCGCGCACGTCGTCAACCGTCATCGCAGCCAAGATCGATCCCCTGGCGCTGCCCTACAGACTGCGTTCACGGATCGAGGTGTGGAAGCGCCGCACTGCGGCCGCCCAAGCCGTGTCGTCGCAGTCCGACTCCGACGAGAGCCGCGTCTCGCGGTAGCCATGGCAGTCACAGGCCCGACCACATGGGTTGTCGGAATCGGCGGCATCGGCGCCACTCTGGGGTGTCGATTGGCGCAGGTCGGCGACGTGTTGCTCGTCGACGGCTGGGCGGATAACGTCGCCGCGATCCAGCAGCGCGGCTTGACGGTGGAATATGCGAACGAAAGAGTCGTCGTGCAGGCGCCCGCGGTCACACTCGACGCGTTGGCGGAATCGGGGCTGCCTGCACCACAATTGGTGATCCTCGCCGTCAAGTCCTATCAAACCGCCGACACCGTGCGAATTCTCGAACCGTTGATCGGAAGCGACACCCAGGTGGTGTCGGCGCAGAACGGCCTCAACGAGGACACGATCGCCGGCCTGGTCGGGGCTGATCGCACGGTCGGTGCGATCTGCCTGTTCGACGGTCAGCTCGTGGCCCCGGGCCTGGCACGCCAGCGGCGTAGCGACGGCAAGATGGTGATCGGCGACCTCTGCGATGGCGATGCTCGCCGGCGAGGCGTTCTGGATGGCGTCGCCCGACGGCTCCGCACGGCGGTAGCGGTCGACGTCAGCGACAACATCTACGGCGAGCTGTGGACCAAGGTGATCCGCAACGGGATGATCAACGGAGTCTGTGCGCTGGCCGGGGCCGATGTCGGTACCGCGGCCGCCGACGACGACATGTTGAGCATCATCGTCGCCCTCGGTGTCGAGGGGACGCGGGTCGCTCGTGCCCTGAACGTAACGCTGATCGAGTCCGACCTGTACGGCGCGAAGGTGACCGACTTCGAAACCGGCTTCGACGACGCGGCGAGCTTCGGGCGTGCAGCGACGAAAGTCCGCGCGGAGTACTCGAGTTTCGCGCAAGTGATTCCGTCCATGGCCCAGGACATTGCGAAGGGCCGTCCCACCGAGATCGAATTCCTCAACGGTGTCGTGGTCGCCAAGGCTGCGGTCGTCGGGCTCGAGACCAGGGTCAACGCGGCGCTCGTCGAGGCCGTCAAGCGCATCGAGGGCACCGAGCACCGGCCCGCAGACGGCCGCCCGACGATCAAGGAACTCGCAGCCCTGGTTGCTGAGCTCAGGAATGGAGACTGACGACATGAGCGTCATCGATCGACCGCCGATAAACCTTCGCCATCTCGACAGGTTCTTCATCGACGGCCAGTGGGTCGCTCCGTCCAGCGATGCGACGATCGCCGTCATCGACTCAGCCACCGAGACACCGGCATTCAGTGTGGCAGAAGCACAGTCGGCTGACATGAAACGAGCCGTGGCGGCCGCCCGCAGGGCTTTCGACGAGGGACCCTGGCCAGGAATGGCCCACGAGGAGCGTGCCGGGTACCTGCGCGGGATTGCGGACGGACTGCGTGAGCGCAGCGAGGAGATCGGCGGACTGTGGCCACGCGAGGCGGGAGTGCTGTACAGCATGGCCCGCGGGGTCGCCGCAGGCGCCGCCTGGCGCTTCGACTTCTACGCGTCACTTGCTGACACTTTTCCGTTCGAAGAAGAGATGACCCCGACGGCCGGGGGAGCGTTCGGGTTGCTCGTTCGAGAACCGGTCGGAGTTGTCGGTGCCATCGTGCCGTGGAACGCTCCGCTCGGTCTGATGTCGAGCAAGTTGGCTCCCGCTCTGCTTGCCGGGTGCACCGCGGTGCTCAAGCTGTCGCCCGAGGCGCCCGGCGAGGGCTACGTGCTTGCGGAGATCGCCGAGAAGATCGGCCTTCCGTCGGGCGTCCTCAACGTCATCACCGCCGACCGCGCAGTGTCGGAGGAATTGGTTCGTAACACCGACGTCGACAAGATCTCATTCACGGGGTCGACGGCGGCGGGGCGGCGAATCGCGTCGATCTGCGGTGACCGGGTCGCGCGGTGCACACTCGAGCTGGGAGGCAAGTCGGCGGCCGTCATCCTGGACGATATCGATCTCGGGCGTGCCGCAGAGGCGATCGCGTCGGCTGAGTGCTCCATCTCGGGTCAGGTGTGCTCATCGCTGACGCGGATCGTCGTGTCCCGCCATCGCCACGACGAACTGGTCGATGCCCTGTCGTCCATCTTCTCCGCGGTGCGGGTCGGCGACCCGTTCGATCCCGAGTCGCAGATGGGCCCGCTGGCCTCGGCCCGCCAACTCGAGCGGGTCCTCGGGTTCATGAGAACGGGCGTCGAGCAGGGGGCGACACTGGCAGCGGGCGGCGGACGACCTGCCGCGCTGGGCCGGGGCTACTTCGTCGAGCCGACCGTGTTCGGCAATGTCGACAACGATTCGACGATCGCGCGCGAGGAGATCTTCGGGCCCGTGCTCAGTGTCATTCCGGCGTCAGACGAGCGCGACGCCGTGAGAATCGCCAACGACACGATCTACGGCCTCAACGCGTCGGTGTTCACCGATGACGTGGAGCGAGCGCGTTCGGTGGCCGGGCAGCTGAGGTCGGGTACTGTAGGCCACAACGCATTCCGTACCGATGTGGGAATAGCGTTCGGCGGTTTCAAGCAGTCGGGCATCGGTCGCGAAGGTGGTCGAGAGGGTCTTTACCCGTACCTCGAAACCAAGACCGTCATCCTCGACGGGCGCCCGGCGCGATACGGGCAGGGATAACTCGGCTCGACCGTCTATTCGGTCGGCTTGACCGTACTCATGGCGCCTGTTAACCTGCGCCGATGGCTCCCCGGAAGACTACCGCGGCCGCAGCATCCGGTGAGGACAAGACCGCCTACGACCGAAAGCGCCGCGACATCGCCAAGGCGGCCGCCAAGGTCTTCTACAAAAAGGGCTACCTGTCGACCAACGTCGACCAGATCGCGGCCGCGGCCGGTCTGCGGAAACCGTCGCTCTACCACTACTTCAAGAGCAAGAGCGACATCCTCTATGCGATCCACGAGGAGTTCATTGACGTCCTACTCGAGAAGCAGAAGGGCCGCGACGACACGCTGACGGTGCGTGAATCGCTCACCGAGGACATGGCCGACACACTCGGCCTGCTGGATTCCCACCACGGGCACCATCGCGTCTTCTACGAGAATTTCGACGAACTGCCCCGCAATCAGCGAAACATCATCCTTGCGAAGAACAGGGACTACTACGCAGCGATCGAGGACAAGATCGAGCGCGGGATCGCCAACGGCGAACTGCGTGATCTGCCTCCCAGAATGATCGCGCTGGCGATGTTCGGGGCCTGCACCTGGGCGTATCAGTGGTATCACCCCGGCGGGGCAATGACTACACGTGAAATCGCCGAGGTGTTCGCCGATATCTTCTTCGACGGGATCGGCCGCTCAGCGGACTAGCACGTTCTGCCCGCACGCGAGGCGGAGCAGTGCTGGGGGAGAATTTCCGACCGTCTGGACGGTCGATATTGGTAGAGTGGCCTTCGTGCCGCCCACGAACCCCTCGTTGTCACACGAAGAGTTGGGAATCGGGCTGCAGCGGCTCTGCCGCGCTCGCACGCACGACACAGATGCTCGGGTGAGCGACATACGTCCGGTTGGCGGGCACGCTGGACTCACGCTCGGATTTGATCTGCACTGGACGCCGCGTGGATGTTCCTTGCGTAGTGAGAAACTGATCCTGCGGCTTGCACCCCACGGGGTCCGGGCCGCAGGACCGGCTGATGTCGTACGCCAGGCGCACCTGCTGCGGTGTCTTGGGTCGCTGGGCGTGCCAGTCCCTCGGGTGCGATGGTCCGGGTCGGAAGCGAGTTATTTCGGCACACCGTTTCACGTGGTCGAACGTGTTCCGGGGCGGACCTTCGGACTCGACGAGCCCGACGGGACGCGTGCAATGGGCGATGTCAACGCGGTTGGTCGCGACGCGATCCGCCGCTTGGCCGATCTGCACCGACTCGACCCGGCCGGCGCCGCGTCCGCGCTGGATGAGCCGCTTGACCTGCATGCCGATATCGCACGCTGGGATCGGTTCGTCCAGCGCGCGGGAGACCCCGAGTTGGTCGCCGACGTCCCGAAGCTGCGTTCGGCGTTGTGCGCGCGCATTCCGTCGGCGCCGCGGCTCGGCATCCTGCATGGCGATTACCAGTGGTCGAACCTCCTGGTGCGCGATCAGCAGATCGCCGCGATGCTCGACTGGGAGTTGGCGTCCGTCGGTCCGACATTGACCGATCTCGGCTGGCTGTGCCTGTTCAGCGACCCTGAGTGTTGGAACCCGCCGATCGTGTTGCCAACCCTTCCCAGTCCGCAGGCTCTCGTATCCGAGTACGCGCGCCAATCGCTGGATGACGTCAGCGAGATCGACTGGTATCGGGCGCATGCCGCATACAAATTCGGCATCATCGCAGCGTTGAACCTCGGCCTGCACCGCAGGGGTAAGCGTCACGATCCATTCTGGGAAGAGCTCGCCCCGTCGGTTCCGCGGATGATCGGATACGGGCTGGAGCTGCTTTCGGCATGAGCCGAACTCGTCCCCGGCACGGCTGGGCGGGTGATTGCGGATGCTGTTCGTGCCGCGTCCGGTGACCGCTACAACTCTCGCAGGGCTTTGACTTTCGGTTGCCTCAGGATAGCATTTCGATGAAAAAATCTCGACCGAACGGTCGGGCGAAGATAAAGGAGGTACTTGTGAGCTTCCGTGACGACGTGCACTCCGAGTCAGTTGCTCCACGATGACCTCGACGATCGCGCAAGGCCCTGTCGAAACCCGCCCGCACGACAGCTCGGAACTGGATGACAGGGCGCCGAATCGGCCGCTGACCATCGACTGCGACGTCCATCCGACGCCACACGACTTCAACGAGTTTCTGAGCTACGTGCCCGAGCCTTGGCGGAGCAGGGAAGCGATGGGCTACAGCACCAGAGGTGAAGGAAGCTCCTATAGCTACTACGTCCCCGGCGGTTCGACGCGCAAGGAAGCGATTCCGAAGACGGGCGGTCCTGCGGCATCCGACCCCTACCTGACCGCCGAGCAGCTCCTCGAGGGTATCGGCGTCGATATCGCGATCCTGCTGTCGCTCGTCGCGCGGCCAGTGGCCAACCCGGTGCACGAATCGGCGTTGTCCGAGGGTTCCAACAGGTGGCTTCAGGAGCGCTGGCTGGAAGGTGAGTTCGGCGACCGCTACCGCGGCGCGATCCGTGTCTGCGCCGACGCACCTGATCGCGCCGTCGCCGAGATCGCGCGTGCGAACGATGCCTCCGATCGATTCAACTCCGTGCTCGTGGTACCGAATGTGTTGAAGCCGCTCGGCCACGAGCCGTACATGCCGATCTACGAGGCGGCGGCCGAGCGGGGTCTCCCTGTTGTCATGCATCTGACTCGGCCCGCCGGAATGGCGCTGGGCACCCCGGTTGGGTTCCCACAGCACTTCGTGGAGGTCCAGCCGATGTACTCGCTGCTGTACGCCACACATCTCGTGAGCATGGTCTTCAACGGCGTCTTCGAGCGCTTCCCGGATCTGCGAGTCGTGTACGTCGAGGGTGGGATCGCCTGGCTGCCTTCGCTGATGCGCCGGATGGATCGCAACTGGGAGGGCCTGCGCTCCGAAGTGCCGTGGGTGACCAAACCACCGTCGGAGTACGTGGCCGAACAGGCGTTCTTCACCACTCAGCCGATCGAGGAGCCGCTCGAGGGTCCTGCTCCGCTCATGGAGGCATTCGCCGGTGCCGAGCACCTGTTGGCCCACAACATCCTGTTCTCGACCGACTATCCCCATTGGGACGCCGATGAGCCCCGCTGGGTGCTGCGCCAGTTCCCACCCGAATATCACGACGCGATTCGCGGCGGCAGCGCGCGCGCCCTCTACAGACTGTGAGCGCGCCAGCCGGGCCCAGGGTCGAACACTTCGACTGCGGCCCACTCGCCGATCTCCAAGACGGGGGCATGACGCTCGTCGACGGCCCAGACGGGAGCATCGGCCTGTTCCGGCGCGGGGACACGGTGTACGCGCTGCGCAACTGGTGCCCCCACAATGGCGCGCCGGTATGCCTTGGTTCTGTGACGGGCACCAACGTGAGTAAGGGCGGCTACGAGGTCGAGCACGTCCGAGAGGGCGAAATCCTCGTATGTCCCTGGCACAAATGGGAATTCGAGCTCGCAACGGGAATGTCGATCACCAAGCCCGTCAAGAAAGTGGAAACTTACCGGGTCGTCGTCGAGAACGGCCGGGTCCACCTGGTCATCAGACGCCTCAGAAAGCGAAAGAATGTCGACACGACCCACGATTGATTGCGTCGTCCACCCCTGGCCGGGTGCCTCCGAGGACATCCGCAAATTCATGCCTGCCCGATGGGACGAGCAGCCGATCCCGATGATCGGACGCTACTTCTATCCGCCGTCCATCCCGGAATGGACACCGATTGGCGACGGTGACACACGTCCGGCGACATCGAGTCCCGAGTTGCTCGCCGGGTCATGGAATGCGGCGGTCGCGACGGACGGCGCGGTTCTCACCCCACTGACGCGTGGTTTGATTCCCGAGCCGGATTTGGGGCCCGCGGTGTGCAGGGCGACCAACGAGTGGCTGAGCGCCACGTGGCTCGACCACCCGGCTCTGCGCGACCGGGTGGCAGGCGCGGTGCGGGTCGACCCGGAGGACGCCACCGCCGCGGTCGCCGAGCTTGATCGGGTCGCCGGTGATCCTCGCTTCGTCACAGTGGCGGTGCCCTTGCAGGGCCGCGAGCCATACGGTTGCCGGCGCTATCTTCCGGTGTGGGAGAAGGCCGCTGACCTCGGGTTCGCCGTGACGATCGTGGCCGATGGCGGCTGCGGTATCAACCAATTCCCGACCATGGCGGGATACTGCGACCACTACGTCGAGTACAACTCCTTGTTGCCGTGGACCGCGGCGATGGTCCATCTTGCGAGCTTCGTGGGTGGTGGTGTGTTCGAACGCATCCCGGCGCTGCGAGTCGTCTTTCTCGACGGGGGCGCGGACGTCGTGTACCCATTCATGTGGAGGATGGACAAGCCGTGGCGGGGCGTGCGCAATCAAGTCCCGTGGATCGAACGACACCCAACCGAGTATCTGGTCGATCACGTTCGCTTCTGCGTCCAGCGCGCCGAGGGGGCCGCGCTACCCGCACCAAGCCTGACATCGTTGGCGACCGAGTTGACGGTCTACGGCAGTCGCTTCCCTCACTGGGATGCGATCACCCCGCAGGAGGCGCGCGCGGGCTTGGATGCCGATGCCGCCGACAAATTGCTGAGTGGCGCCGCGGAGTTCTACGGAGGCCGTTTCGCACAATGGGCGGGACGTCTTCCGGCGCGGCCCGAGATGACGGTGAGTTGATGAATCTCGCCGACTCCGCCGGCACGTCGGCGAATTTCGGTCTTGCCGGTCGGGTGGCGGTCGTGACAGGCGGAAGCCGTGGACTCGGACGCGCGATCGCGTTCGGGCTGGCGCGGGCGGGTGCCGACGTCGTGATCACCAGCCGTCGCATCGAGACCTGTCGCGAGACGGCCGACGCTATTACGGAGGAGACCGGGCGCAAGACGCTGCCGGTGGCATGTCACGTGGGGGACTGGGGACAGATCGACGACCTGCTGGCCGAAGCGGAAAGCGTGTTCGGACGCATCGACATACTGGTCAACAATGCGGGCTTGTCGCCGACTTACTCGTCTGCAGCTTCGGTCTCAGAAGAATTGTTCGACAAAGTGATTGCGGTCAACCTCAAGGGCCCCTTCCGGTTGATGGCACTCGTCGCCGACCGGATGGCACTCAACGGGGGCGGGACGATTGTGAACGTCAGCAGTGTCGCCGCCCAGTGGCCGCGAGGCGACGCGATGCCTTACGGCGCGGCCAAGGCAGGACTGAACAATCTGACTGCTGCGTTCGCCCACGCCTACGGGCCCACTGTGCGCGTCAACGCCGTCCAACCAGGGGCTTTCTTCACCGACGTGGCGAAACACTGGGACATGGAAGCATTCGCCAGACACAGCAAGGGAATTGCACAACGTCGCGGTGGCCAACCCGACGAAATCGTCGGTGCCGTCTTGTATCTGGCGAGCGACGCATCCAGCTACACGACGGGGATCACAATCCCGGTCGACGGCGGTTACTGGCAACCGTTCGAACTCGCCGCCCGCCCAGACGCGTGACCCGTCCTGCCGCAGAGCCGCATCGGGCCAGCCCGTTCACGGCGCGTGGATACGGGTTGGGTTGCGGGAAGTAGGACGCGGTCGAAGGAGACAGCGATGCCTGACATGAACCGCATCTGCATCTGGCTCGGGCCGATCGGAACGGCGATCATGTTGATCGGTCTCGTGATGGCAGGGCTGCCGGTGGCGCCGTCGCCGGAAGCGCCGGTCAGCTTCTACACCGACAACCGGGAGGCGATGCAGGCGGGGCTGATGATCGCCATGGTCGGGGGCGCGCTTTACCTCCCGTGGATGGCCATGCTGGCTCGGTCGTTCAAACTCGCAGAGGGGGATCGTTCCGGAATCGGCTATCTCCAGCTGGCATTCGGAGTGATTTTCACGATTCTTGTCGAATTCCCCTACCTGTTGCTGGAAGTCGCCGTCTATCGGCCCGGCGCACCCGCGGCTGTCGTCCAGGGGTTCGTCGACACCGCATGGGTGATGGCGGCCGGGTTCGGTTACACCCACGTCATCGCAGTGTTGATCACCGGCGTCTACATGGTTCGCGAGCGACGATCGCTGACGGTGTTCCCGCGCTGGCTCGGATGGATGAACATTGCCTGCGCACTCCTGTCGGCGCCGTCGGTCTTCGCCGGAACCGTGAACTCGGGGGTGATGGCCTGGGATGGCATCGTCGCGTTCGGATTCCCGTCGGTGTCCTTCTTTCCGTGGTTACTCGCGTGGGCGTACGTGCTCCTGCGCATCGAGCGGTTCCCCGAGGTTCGGTTGAAACAGTCAGCCCTCAAGTGAGAAGTCGATCGCGACGCGGGCGGACTCGCCGCGGTGAATCAGTTCGATCCCGTCGTTGATCTCTTCCAGCGAGATCGTGTGCGACACGACGTCTTCGAGACTGATTCTGCCGTCGACATACCAGTCGACAAACCGCGCAGCGTCTTCGACCGTCGCGCTTCCCATCTGCGTCCGCCGCCAGGTGCGGTTTCGCAGGGTATTGAGGGAGATGCCCAGCGGGGCGGTCTCGGGAATCATGCCAACCGAAACCACCTGTCCCCAGCCCACACTGACCGAAGCGAAGGCCTGCTTGGTCAATTCGACACTGCCGACGCATTCAAAAGCGTGATCAGCCCCGACACCGGTGATCTCCAGAATGCGCGCGACAGCGTCGACCTCTCCGCCGTTGATGAAGTCTGTGGCGCCGAAGCGCCTCGAGATCTCCTCCTTGGCCGGGTTGATGTCGACCGCGATGATGCGGCTGGCTCCGGCCAGCGCCGCGCCCTGGATCGCCGCCGCCCCAACGCCTCCGGCGCCGAAGATCGCTACCGAATCACCCTCGCCGACCTGGGCGGTGAGCAGAACCGAACCAAGGCCCGTCGTCACACCGCACCCAATGCAGCAGGTTGGAATCGCGGGCGGAGCGTCACTGACC
>JAEZKH010000119.1 GCA_023415515.1 Actinomycetes bacterium | reverse complement strand
GCTCAAGCGCGGCCTGCCTGCGGACACGGCGCTGACCACCGGTGGCGACGTCGAGGTGCCCGCGGTCATCGACGCCGACTCGATGCCGGCGGTCGACGCGGTGGGTGCCGGCCGGCTGGCCGTCGAGCGTCTGCGGGGCGGACCACGCTGAGCCGCTGCGCGCGCCGGTGAGGGCCTGCCAGCGCCGCGCGGCGGGGCACGGTAAAGTGTTGGCAGGACAATAAAGACACACACAGATCGGAGCCGCCTGTTAATTGGGCCGCTCCGTTATTGCGCGAGGGGGTCCCCCCATGGGCCGCGGCCGGGCGAAGGCAAAGCAGACCAAGGTTGCTCGTGAGCTCAAATACAGCTCACCGCAGACCGATTTCGACCGGCTACAGCGCGAGCTGGCCGGGTCGGAGGGCAACCAACCCGATGACGACCTCAACGGCGCCGACAGCGGCGACTGGGTGTCCGAGGACGACTGGCGCCGGTAGTCCGCGCTGACCAGCCCTAGAAACGTGGGTGTTGACCCACGAGATGGGCGCGTGGGCCGTCCTTGCTGCCCTTCTTGACGGTGCCGAGGATCCAGCAGTTCAGGTGGCGTGCGGTCAGGATCGCCAGCGCGCGGTCGGTGTCCTCGGGTGCCACGACGGCGATCATTCCGACGCCCATGTTGAACGTCTTCTCCATCTCGGCGCGGTCGATGCGGCCGCGCTGGGCGATCATCCCGAACACCGGTGCGGGCGTCCACGTCCCGCGATCCACCTCGGCCGAGAGTCCCGGCGGGATGACGCGTTCCAGGTTTCCGGCCAGTCCGCCACCGGTGACGTGGCAGAACGTGCTCACCTGTGTCTCGGCAGCCAGCGCCAGGCAGTCCTTGGCGTAGATGCGGGTGGGCTCGAGAAGCTCCTCGCCCAATGTCCGGCCGAACTCCTCGACGTGTCCGGCCAGGTTCATCCGATCGATCTCGAGCAGCACCTTGCGCGCCAACGAGTAGCCGTTGGAGTGCAGCCCGGTGGAACCCATGCCGATGATCACGTCGCCCGGTTTGACGCGGTCGGGGCCGAGCACGTCGTCGACCTCCACGACGCCGACGCCGGTCGCCGAGATGTCGTAGTGGTCGGGTGCCATCAGCCCGGGGTGTTCGGCGGTCTCCCCGCCGAGCAGCGCACACCCGGCGATGACACAGCCGTTGGCGATGCCAGACACCAGCTCGCTGACCCGCTCGGGGACCGTGCGCCCGACGGCGATGTAGTCCTGCAGGAACAGCGGCTCGGCGCCGCACACCACCAGGTCGTCGACGACCATCGCGACGAGGTCGAGGCCAACGGTGTCGTGCTTGTCCATGGCCTGTGCCACGGCGAGCTTGGTGCCGACACCGTCGGTGGAGGCGGCGAGCACCGGCTCGCGGTACCCGCCGCGCAGTGCGAAAAGCCCGGCGAACCCGCCGAGGCCTCCGCGAACCTCGGGCCTGGTCGCCTTGCTCGCCAGCGGTTTGAACAGTTCGACGGCGCGGTCACCTGCTTCGATGTCCACCCCGGCCGATGCGTAGGAGATGCCGTGTTGTGCGGCGCGATCGGTCATCGCAGCCAAATCTACCGGGCTGGGCGACCGCACGGTAAGTGTCCGTCGCACAGCTCTTTCGAGTGGAGGTGAGCAGTGGTCGGCTCCGGTTGTGAGAAGGTGTCCGACCATGACCCCGCGCACCCGAGGAGCCCGTATGCCAGTCCGTTTCTTCGCATGGGCCGCCGTCGCCATGGCCGCCACCGCGTTGCCCCTGACCGGCAGCGCCGCCGCGACGCCGCCGCGTGACACCGACGGCACCGTGCTGTGGCAAACGAGCGACGCGGGCAAGGACTACATATTCCGCGAGATCACCATCGCCCCTGGCGGCAGCACGGGTTGGCACTCCCACGACGGCGAGTTGCTGGGGGTCGTCAAGGAGGGCGTGCTGATGCACTATCGGGCCGACTGCACGCTGGACGGCATGTATGTGACCGGGCAGAGCATCGCCGAGAAAGGTGGCCCCGGCTACGTGCACATCGGCCGCAATCTCGGCCCGGGCCCGTTGGTCCTGCAGGTTCTCTACATCGATCCGGCCGGCTCCCCGCTGTCCGACGACCAGCCCGATCCGGGCTGTGGGTTTGCCTGATCTGTGAAACGGTCATCCGCCCGTCTACTGGCTCCGAATACTCGAGGAGACACGAAGGAGGTGACGCGAAGTGCCGGCTGAAGACATTCGCTGCCTGGTGACCGGAGCGACGGGCTACATCGGCGGGTTGTTGGTGCCTCGACTGCTCGACGCAGGCCATCGGGTGCGCGCGTTGGCGCGCAACCCCGACAAGCTGTCTTCGGCGCCGTGGCGTGACGACGTGGAGGTCGCCCGCGGTGACCTGACCAAGCCGGACTCGCTGACCGAGGCGTTCGAGGGCGTCGACGTCGTCTACTACCTGGTGCACTCGATGGGGACGTCGAGGGACTTCGTCGCCGCGGAGAGGAAGTCGGCGCGAAACGTCGTCGCCGCGGCGAAGAAGGCAGGCGTGCGACGGCTGGTGTACCTGAGCGGACTGCATCCGGAGGGCACCGAGTTGTCACCCCATCTCATGTCGCGGACCGAGGTGGGGCAGATCCTCATCGACTCAGGCATCGAGACCGTGGTGCTGCAGGCGGGCATCGTGATCGGCTCCGGTTCGGCGTCGTTCGAGATGATCCGCCATCTGACCGACCGGCTGCCGGCGATGACGACGCCGAAGTGGGTGAGCAACAAGATCCAGCCGATTGCCGTCGACGACGCCCTCTATTACCTGACCGCCGCCGCGACGGCGGGCGTGACCTCGTCGCGCACCTGGGACATCGGCGGTCCCGACGTCATGGAGTACGGCGAGGCCATGCAGGGGTACGCCGACGTCGCCGGGTTGCGCAGGCGGCTGATCGTCGTACTCCCGTTCCTCACCCCGACGATCGCGAGCTGGTGGGTCGGCTTGGTGACACCCATCCCGTCGGGTTTGGCCCGACCACTCGTGGCGTCTCTGGAGTGCGACGCCGTCATGCACAACCACGACGTCGACAGCGTCATCCCGCCGCCTGGCGGCGGATTGACGGGTTACCGCGACGCGGTGGCCGAGGCGCTCAAAGCCGACGGTACCGCGACACACGGCGGCAAACGCCACCTATTGAGGTTCAGTTCCGCTGCGCCGCAGTAGCAATCAGGGCCTGCGCAGCGCCGAGGCGTTGTCGTTGTCGGATTGCAGCGGAATGCCACTCTTGGCGGCGGTCGCGAGCATGTGCTCGATGACGTTCTTGCCGAGCGCCGTTTCTCCTGGCAGCTCGATCGGGTACTTGCCGTCGAAGCAGGCCGAGCACAGCCGCGATGCCGGCTGTTCGGTGGCGGCGATCATGCCGTGCTGGGAGATGTAGCCCAGCGAGTCGGCGCCGATGCCGTGCCGGACGGCTTCGATCGCCTCGTCTTCGTTCTCCACGGCGTTGGCGATCAACTCGGCGGGAGTGGCGAAGTCGAGGCCGTAGAAGCACGGCCATTTCACCGGCGGCGAAGCGATGCGCACATGCACCTCCACGGCGCCGGCCTCCCGCAGCATCCGCACCAGCGCGCGCTGCGTATTGCCGCGGACGATCGAGTCGTCGACGACGATGAGCCGCTTGCCGCGGATCACCTCTTTGAGCGGGTTGAGCTTCAGCCGGATACCGAGCTGGCGGATGGTCTGCGACGGCTGGATGAACGTACGGCCGACATAGGCGTTCTTGGTCAGGCCCTGTCCGAACGGGATGCCGGACTCCTGCGCGTAGCCGACCGCGGCGGGGGTGCCGGACTCCGGAACGCCGATCACCAGGTCGGCGTCGACGGGCATCTCCTGGGCAAGCCTGCGGCCGATGTCGACGCGCGCCTTGTGCACCGAACGGCCACCGATCGTGCTGTCGGGGCGGGCCAGATACACGTACTCGAAGACGCAGCCCTTCGGCGACGGCGGGGCGAACCGGCTCGAGCGCACGCCGTCGGCGTCGATGGCCAGCAGCTCGCCCGGTTCGATGTCGCGGACGAATGAGGCGCCGACGATGTCCAGTGCCGCGGTCTCCGACGCGACGACCCAGCCGCGGTCGAGGCGCCCGAGTGAGAGCGGCCGCACGCCGTGCGGATCACGCGCGGCATACAGGGTGTTCTCGTCCATGAACGTCAGGCAGAACGCGCCGCGCACGGTCGGCAGCAGCTCCAGCGCCGCCTGCTCCAGCGACGAGTCGGCGGCACCGTGCGCGAGCAGCGCGCCGAGGATGTCGGAGTCGGTGGTGGCCACCGAGCCGCCGCGGGTGTTGAGCAGGCCGGCCTCGCGGGCACGTGCCGCCAGCTCGGCTGCGTTGACGAGGTTGCCGTTGTGGCCGAGGGCGACGCCGGTGCCCGCGGCTGTGTTGCGAAACACAGGCTGGGCGTTCTCCCACGTCGTCGATCCGGTGGTGGAGTAGCGGCAATGCCCGATCGCGACGTGCCCCTCCATCGCGCCGAGGGTTTGCTCGTCGAACACCTGGCTGACCAGTCCGAGGTCCTTGAACACCAGCACCTGGGAGCCGTCGGCGACGGCGATGCCCGCGGCTTCCTGACCGCGATGCTGCAGGGCATACAGGCCGTAGTAGGTGAGCTTCGCGACCTCTTCGCCCGGCGCCCAGACGCCGAATACGCCGCACTCTTCTCTTGGTTCGTTCTCCGTTTGCTCGACGGTCACGATAGGGCTGCTCCCATGGGGCGGTGGGTGACGTGTTCAGTCTACGGTCTGCACGCGTTGAAACCGGAATCGTCGGCGCTGATGTCGCCTGGAAGTGCAACGGCCGAACCGGGCCGTTCGATTCCCTGGCGCCGGCGGTATCAGGGGTCCAACGGCACCACGGGAAGGGCCGCACCGATTTCCGGCGCGCGCGAGCCGGACAGCTGCAACTGTCCTGTCGCGGCGGCGTCGGTGACGGTGGTCAGCCCGGTGGCCAGTAGCAGCCACGTGCGCGGATCGGTCTCGACGACGTTGGGCGGGGTGCCGCGGGTATGGCGTGGCCCCGAAATGCACTGCACCGCGACGAACGGCGGCACCCGAACCTCGACGCTCGCACCGGGCGCCTCGGCCGCCAGCGTTCGGGCAGTGAGCCGGACCGCCTCTGCGAGCGCGGATCGTGGCGGCGTAGGGCGGTTTTCGTCACGCAGCCAGTCGGCGACGGCGAGCACGGCAGCGCGCGTCTTTGCCGGATCGGCGGTGCGGCGAGCGGGCATACCTTAGTGTCTCAAGGTGTTCGCCGAGCGACATCGACCGCCTTACAAGGCGGCGGGCGCGGTGATGCTGGTGTTCGCCACGGTCGCGGCGAGCCTTCTCTATCTTCAGTTCCGCGGCGACCTCGCCCACAAGACGCAGCTGACGGTGTTGTCTCCGCGCGCGGGTCTGGTCGTCGATCCCGGTTCCAAGGTCACCTACAACGGGGTTGAGATCGGCAAGGTGGCCGGCATCGACTACGTCGACGTCGACGGAACGGCGAAGGCCAGGCTGACGTTGAACGTCGAACCGCGTTTTCTCGACTTCATCCCCAGAAACGTCGTCGCCGACGTCAGGGCGACGACCGTGTTCGGCAACAAGTACATCTCCTTCAGCTCGCCGAAAGAGGCCAGTCCGCAACGCATCACGAGCGCCGACGTGATCGACGCGGCGTCGGTGAC
>JAEZKH010000058.1 GCA_023415515.1 Actinomycetes bacterium | reverse complement strand
CCTTGATCGGCAGCTTGTGGATCGCGCGCGTCAGTGCGGCGCGGGCGATCTCCTCATTGGGGTAGCTCAGCTCGAACAGCACGCGGCCAGGCTTGACGTTGGCCACCCACCACTCGGGCGAGCCCTTACCCGAACCCATGCGGGTTTCGGCGGGCTTCTTGGTCAGCGGGCGGTCCGGGAAGATGTTGATCCACACCTTGCCGCCACGCTTGATGTGCCGGTTGATCGCGATACGCGCGGACTCGATCTGCCGGTTGGTGATGTAGGCGTGTTCCAGAGCCTGGATGCCGTAGTCACCGAAGCTGACCGAGGTACCACCGCTGGCGATGCCGCGCTGCCGCGGGTGATGTTGCTTGCGGTGCTTGACCTTACGGGGAATCAACATGATCTAGCTCTCCGTCTTCTCCGTGCTCGCCTCGGCGGCGGCACCTGCAGCGGCCTCGGTGCCCGCCGCCGCCTCTACTGCGGCAGGCGCCTCTTCGGTACCCGATGACGCCGGACCGGCTTCGCCGCCGGAGGCCGCACGACCGGCTTCGGTGCTCGTGGCGGTGGTGCCCGACGCGCCACTGCGACGCGGGCGGGTGCCCGACGGGCGCTCGCGACGCGGCCGATCGGCACCGGCGGGCGCGGCGGTCAGCTCACGCTTGCCACCGACGATGTCGCCCTTGTAGATCCAGACCTTCACGCCGATGCGGCCGAAGGTCGTCTTGGCCTCGTAGAGGCCGTAGTCGATGTCGGCACGCAGCGTGTGCAGCGGGACGCGGCCCTCGCGATAGAACTCCGAGCGGCTCATCTCGGCGCCGCCGAGGCGGCCCGAGCACTGCACGCGGATCCCTTTGACGTTGGGCTGGCGCATCGCCGACTGGATGGCCTTGCGCATCGCGCGCCGGAACGCCACACGGTTGCTCAGCTGCTCGGCCACGCCCTGGGCCACCAGCTGTGCCTGCGACTCTGGGTTCATCACCTCGAGGATGTTCAGCTGCACCTGCTTTTTGGTGAGCTTCTCGAGGTCGGCGCGAATGCGGTCGGCCTCGGTGCCGCGGCGACCGATGACGATACCGGGCCTGGCGGTGTGGATGTCGACGCGGACCCGGTCGCGGGTGCGTTCGATCTCCACGTCGGCGATGCCGGCGCGCTCAAGACCGGTGGCCAGCAGGCGGCGGATGGCGACGTCTTCCTTGACGTAGTCCTTGTACTGCTTGTCGGCATACCACCGGGACTTCCAGTCGGTGGTGATGCCGAGCCGGAAGCCGTGGGGATTGATTTTCTGGCCCACTACTCTGAGCCCTCCTTCGCCTCGTCAGAAGCCTTCTCAGCCGGAGCCTTCTTGGCGGCGGCCTTCTTGGCCGGTGCCTTCTTCGCCGCGGCCTCGGGTGCCGTCTTTGCGGCCTTCTTCGCGGGAGCCTTCTCCGCGGTCACCTCGGCCTCAGCCGTTGCCTTGGTGGCGGGCGCCTTCTTCGCGCCTTGCGCGCTCTTGGCCTTGCTGCCCTGCGCACGGCGGGCACGCGAGCTGCTCGCCGAGGCGCGTCCACCGCGCTCGTCGCGGCTTGCCCTGCTCTCCACGATCACCGTGATGTGGCTGGTGCGCTTGCGGATTCGGAACGCACGTCCCTGCGCGCGGGGCCGGATGCGCTTCGCGGTGGGGCCCTCGTCGGCGTAGACGGTGGCGACCACCAGCGTGGCGGGATCGAGTCCCTCGTTGTTCTGCGCGTTGGCGGCGGCGCTCGCGATCACCTTGGCAACCGGCTCGCTGGCGGCCTGCGGGGCCCAGCGCAGGATGTCCAGCGCTTCGGCCACCGGCTTACCGCGCACCAGGTCGATGACCCGGCGCGCCTTGGTCGCCGAAACGCGGACGAAGCGGGCCTTCGCCGTCGCGGTCGGGTATTCGGTCGTCGTAGTCATTACCGGCGCTTCGCTTTCCGGTCATCCTTGATGTGACCCTTGAACGTGCGGGTGGGGGCGAACTCGCCGAGCTTGTGTCCGACCATCGCCTCGGTGACGAACACCGGGACGTGCTTGCGGCCGTCGTGCACGGCGAAGGTGTGCCCGATGAAGTCGGGGATGATGGTCGATCGGCGAGACCAGGTCTTGATGACCTGCTTGCTGTTCTTCTCGTTCTGGACGTCGACCTTCTTGAGCAGATGGTCGTCGACGAACGGGCCTTTCTTCAGGCTGCGTGGCATGAATGGCTCCTACCGGTGCTTCTTGCCGGTGCGCCGGCGTCGGACGATGAGCTTGTCGCTCGGCTTGTTGGGCTTGCGGGTGCGGCCTTCGGGCTTACCCCACGGGCTGACCGGGTGGCGGCCGCCGGAGGTCTTGCCCTCGCCGCCGCCGTGCGGATGGTCGACCGGGTTCATCACGACACCACGGACGGTCGGGCGCTTGCCCTTCCACCGCATACGACCGGCTTTGCCCCAGTTGATGTTTGCCTGCTCGGCGTTGCCGACCTCGCCGACGGTGGCGCGACAGCGCACGTCGACGCGGCGGATCTCACCGCTGGGCATACGCAAGGAGGCGTAGGTGCCTTCCTTGCCGAGCAGCTGGATGCCCGCGCCTGCGGACCGGGCCAGCTTTGCGCCGCCGCCGGGTCGCAACTCGACGGCGTGGATGACGGTGCCCGCGGGGATGTTGCGAAGCGGCAGGTTGTTACCGGGCTTGATGTCGGCGTTCGCGCCGGACTCCACCACGTGGCCCTGCTTCAGTCCATGCGGCGCGATGATGTAGCGCTTGTCGCCGTCGAGGTAGTGCAGCAGCGCGATGTTGGCGGTGCGGTTCGGGTCGTACTCGATGTGAGCGACCTTGGCGTTGACGCCGTCCTTGTCGTGCCTGCGGAAGTCGATCACGCGGTATGCCCGCTTGTGCCCACCGCCCTTGTGCCGGGTGGTGATTCGACCGTGTGCGTTACGCCCACCCTTGCCGTGCAGCGGCTTGACAAGCGACTTCTCCGGAGTCGAACGAGTGATCTCGGCGAAATCGGAGACGCTTGCACCGCGGCGACCGGGGGTCGTCGGCTTGTACTTGCGAATAGCCATCTTGGGAAATCTCTCTGCCGGCTATGCCGGCGCTCCGAACAGATCGATGGGCTTGCTGCCTTCGGCAAGGGTGACGATCGCGCGCTTGGTGCTCTTGCGCTTGCCGTAGCCGGCGCGGGTGCGCTTGCGCTTGCCCTGACGGTTGGCGGTGTTCACGGACGAGACCTTGACCTTGAAGATCTTCTCGATCGCGATCTTGATCTGGGTCTTGTTCGAATCCGGGTGAACGATGAACGTGTAGACGTTGTCCTCGATCAGCCCGTAGGACTTCTCGGAGATGACCGGCGACAGGATGATGTCGCGCGGATCGGTGAGGGTCGCCATCAGGCCGATACCTCCTCGGTCTTGTCCTGCGAGCGCTGGGTCGCCGCGCTGATGTAGGCATTCAGCGCCTCGACGCTGAACACCACATCGTCGGCGTGCAGCACGTCGTAGGTGTTGAGCTGATCCGGCGAGAGCACGTGCACGCCCGGCAGATTCCGAACGCTCAGGGCACCGGTCTCATCGCTGCGGCCGATGACGATCAGCACCTGCTTGCCCTCGACGAGGGTGGCGAGGAACGCTTTGGCGCTCTTGGTCGACGGCTTCTGGCCCTCCACCAACTCCGTCACCGCGTGGATGCGGCCGTTGCGGGCCCGGTCCGACAACGCGCCGAGCAGTGCGGCACGGATCATCTTCTTGGGGGTGCGCTCGCTGTAGTCGCGCGGCTTCGGGCCATGGACGACGCCGCCTCCGGTGAACTGCGGAGCACGTGTCGACCCCTGGCGGGCGCGACCGGTTCCCTTCTGCCGGTAGGGCTTGCGGCCACCGCCGCTGACGTCGCCGCGGGTCTTGGTGGAGTGTGTGCCCTGACGGGCAGCCGCGAGTTGCGCGGTCACCACCTGATGCATCAGTGCGATGTTCGGCTCGACGTCGAACAGCTCAGCGGGCAGCTCGACCGAGCCGTCCTTCTTGCCCGCCGGGGTGTGGACGTCGATCTTCGTGGTTGCCATTATTTCTCGCCTCGCTTGATCGCGCTCCGGACCATCACCAGGCCGCCGGTGCGACCCGGGATGGCGCCCTTGATCAGCAACACGCCGTTCTCGGCATCGACCTTGTGCACCAACAGGTTCTGCGTGGTGACGCGGTCGTTGCCCATGCGGCCCGACATCCGGGTGCCCTTGAAGACACGACCCGGAGTGGCACAGCCGCCGATCGAACCGGGGCGGCGGTGCACCGCCTGCGCACCGTGGCTGGCGCCCTGGCCGCGGAAGCCATGGCGCTTCATGGTGCCCGCGAAGCCCTTGCCCTTGGACGTGCCTGTCACGTCGACATACGTTCCATCGGCGAAGATTTCGGCGGTCAGCTCCTGGCCGACCTCGAACTCGGCGGCAGCGGCCTCATCGTCGAGCCGCAACTCGGCGAGATGCCGACGCGGGTTCACCCCCGCCGCACTGAACTGACCGGTGACGGGCTTGTTCACCTTGCGCGGGCTGATCTCGCCGTACGCCAACTGAATTGCGCTGTAGCCGTCGCGCTCCGGGGTGCGGATCCGCGTGACGACGTTTGGGCCCGCCTTGACGACCGTGACCGGCACGACTTTGTTGTTCTCGTCGAACACCTGCGTCATACCCATCTTGGTGCCCAAAATGCCTTTTCTAGCCATTATCTGGGGAACTCCTACTGGGATGCCTATTGAATGTTGACGTCGACGCTGGCCGGCAGATCGATGCGCATGAGAGCGTCAACGGTCTTCGGCGTCGGGTCGAGGATGTCGATCAGCCGCTTGTGCGTGCGCATCTCGAAGTGCTCCCGCGAGTCCTTGTACTTGTGCGGGGACCTGATGACGCAATACACGTTCTTCTCGGTCGGCAGCGGCACTGGACCAACGACGCTGGCGCCGGTACGGGTGACCGTCTCAACGATCTTGCGCGCAGAGGCGTCAATCGCCTCGTGGTCGTAGGCCTTGAGCCTGATGCGGATCTTTTGTCCCGCCACGCTTCTCCTACCTCGCTCCTGCTTCGTACTTCGGCCGCGCTTTGTCAGCGCTGGTATTGCCGCCGCTGTTTACCTGTCTATGTGCACCGGTCCCCGCGGTCGGGTGTGTCGCCCGCACGCATACTTCGATTCGACGGAAATCCGTCACTGTCGAAGTTGGCACCGGATGCGCCCGTTTGGACGCCGGTTGTGTGCCCGGCCAGGTGCTAACCCGGCTCAGAGCAACCCGACCAGTATGCCCTATCTCGCGGAATGCTCCAAATCCCTGGTCAACCCCGCCCAAACTCACGTACCGGCGCAAAAGTGCGAGTAGATCGCGCCATTTCGTCGATCTCGACGGCTCTGCCCAGTGCGTGTACCTTACTCATGAGTAAGGTACTCGTCCGCCCAGGTCACCACTCCTCAGCGACCGGTTACCTTCGGCCGAGGTTGAATGATCCAGCCCGGTATCGCCGGGAACCCTCGCCCTCGGGGTGCCCGCGATCAAGACCTCGGCGCTGAGAACATCGCAATAGAGCCACCAGCCTCGCTCACCGGCGCCCAAATCAACGTTCGGCGGAAAAGTGCGAGTAGACGGCGCCAGAACGTCGATCTCGGCGCAAATGAGACGTGTCATCGAGGCAGGCCGGCCCAAAACTGGCACTGGTGGCCGGTGCCGAAGTCGGTGACCACACGACTGCCGTCGGGCTGCAATGACATCCACGGCTGGGCGTCGACATCGTCGCCGAGGGGAGGCCATTGCGGCTGACCCGCCGCATCCGGCGCCGCGTCGGTGACGAACCGGCTCCAATAGTCGAGCATCTGGTCCGACAGGCCCTGTTGCGCCGGGTTCATCGGTTCGGCACCCCCGACCTCGAAGAGGAAGCGCAACTCCAGCGAATGGCTGGCACCGACGGGAAACGGCAGGCTGCGCATCGGCGCAGGCGCGGGTGCGTCACGATCGTTGAATTCGTAGGCATAGACCGGACGCGTCCTGGCAAGGTCATCAGCCATCCGCTCGGCAACACACGAGAACACGGCGTCGGTGACCGCGGCCGAATACGCCGACGGCACATTACCGCCGTAGTTGCTCGGCGGATACCGCTCTCCCACCGCAGCCGCGTTGGCGCCGAACGTCTTTCGCAGCAGCTCCGGATACTGTTCAGCGGTGTAGACCTTGCCGAGCCGCAGGTACTGCAGCGCAACGAAGAGTGTGAACTCGTCACGGTTCGTCCCGATCAACACCGGCACGGGGGCCGCGTCGTTGCGCGCAATCGCGGCGACCGGGTCGACGGGCAGCGCAACGCTGCCGGTCACCGGCCCTGGCATCTCGTCCTCGCCGATGGAGAAGAACGACACCGGTTTCCGCAGCCTGTCCACCGGCAGCGCCCGCAGACACGCGGCAGCCGTCCGCGGCTCTGCGCACCCGACCTCGGCCGCGTATTCGACGCTGCGCCGCTCCGCCGTCTGCAGATCCGCCTGCGCGCCGCACGGCGCGCTCTGGATGATCGCGGCGCGGAACAACCCCCTCGAACCCGGTGCGACCAAATGGTCACATACCGACATGCCGCCCGCCGATTCCCCGGCCACGGTGACCCTGTCCGGATCGCCGCCGAAATTCGCGATGTTGTCCCTCACCCAGCGCAGCGCGGCCTGCTGGTCCTGCAGGCCGTAGTTGCCGACGTCGCCGGGCGGGCCGAGCGACGGGTCGGCGAGGAAACCGAGCGTGCCGAGGCGGTAGTTGATCGTGACGACGATGATGTCGCGCGTGACCAGCCAACGGCCGTCGTAGATCTTGCCGCTACCGCCGGTGAAGGATCCGCCGTGGATCCACACCATGACCGGCCGTGGTGAGCCGGTCAGCTCGGGAGTCCAGACGTTCAGATTGAGGCAGTCCTCGTCGCTCTGTTTGCCGAACTCCGGATCGACACCGGGATCCTGGATGCACCGCGGACCCGGCCGGGTGGCGTCGCGGATGCCAGTCCAGGACAGCGCGGGCGCAGGGGGCCGGAACCGCAGTGGGCCGACAGGCGGTGCGGCATAAGGAATACCGGCAAACAACCGGTGACCGGATTCCACGACACCCCGGACCGTTCCGGTTGCCGTTCGCACAAGGGAGCTGTCCGTGCGAGGCTCAGGCGGGGTCGGGACGACCGGGGACGGCGGCTGCAGTATCTGCGGGACGGCCGCCCGTGGCGATGCCCCGACCAACCGGCCCAGCGCCACCACCAGCACGGTCGCCATCACGACGAGTAGGACCACCCGCAGGCTTCGAGCCGTCCCTGGCTGCACGGAGTCCGAGCCTACGCAGGCTTTCACCCGACACCCTGGATCTGGGTCGAGGCGATCCTCTACACTGCGAACTTGACACCCGTCAAGTTAGTCTCAGCCCCACCTCCAGGAGAATCGATGAGTTCGCGCACGATGGACGAGGCGGCCAAGGTACTGGCCGATCCGAAGGCGTACGCCGACGACAAGCGGCTGCATGAGGCGCTCAGCCATCTGCGCGCCAACGCCCCGGTGACGTGGGTCGACAACCCGCCGTACCGACCGTTCTGGGCCATCACCAAGCACGAGGACATCATGGCCATCGAGCGGGCCAATGACCTGTTCCTGTCGGAGCCGAGGCCCCTGCTGGCGGCCGCGGAAGTCGATGACGCGTTGAAGGCCCAGACAGAGGCCGGAATGGGTCTGCGCACGCTCATCCACATGGACGATCCGCACCATCGGAAGGTCCGCGCCATCGGTGCCGACTGGTTTCGACCAAAGGCCATGCGTGCGTTGAAGGTTCGCGTGGACGAGTTGGCGAAGCGCTACGTGGACACCATGCGGGACATCGGTCCGGAGTGCGATTTCGTCGAGGACATCGCCGTCAACTTCCCGCTCTATGTCATCCTCTCGCTCCTCGGCCTACCCGAGGACGACTTTCCGCGGATGATGAAGCTGACGCAGGAGATGTTCGGCGGCCAGGACGCCGAACACCAGCGCGGCGATTCACCCGAGGATCTGCTCGCCGTGCTCATGGACTTCTTCCAGTATTTCGGCGCACTGACCGCGTCGCGCCGGGCCAACCCGACAGAGGACCTGGCGTCGGCGATAGCCAACGGCCGTGTCGACGGTGAACTGATGTCCGACGTGGACACGCTGTCGTATTACGTGATCGTGGCCAGCGCCGGGCACGACACCACCAAGGACGCCATCTCCGGCGGCCTGCTGGCTCTCATCGAGAACCCCGGCGAGCGCAAGCGCTTACGCGACAACATGGACCTGATGCCGACGGCCGTCGAGGAGATGATCCGCTGGTCCACCCCCGTCAAGGAGTTCATGCGGACGGCCGCCGAGGACACCGAGGTGCGCGGCGTGAAGATCGCCAAGGGCGAATCCGTCTACCTCGCTTACGTTTCCGGTAACAGAGATGAGGACGTCTTCACCGATCCGTTCAAGTTCGACGTCGGCCGCGATCCCAACAGGCACGTGGCTTTCGGCTACGGCGTGCATTTCTGCCTCGGTGCCGCACTGGCGCGTATGGAGATGAACAGCCTGTTCACCGAATTGATCCCGCGCCTGGAGTCGATCGAGTTGGCAGGCGAACCGGAACTGTCCGCGACGACCTTCGTCGGCGGACTCAAACACCTGCCTATTCGCTACTCGCTGCGCTGAGTCCGGTCGACTTCTTGCGGTGGGTGGCGAGGAACCCGTCGACGGCTGAGATCGCGATTTCGCGATAGTCGAAGTCGGGCAGCGTCGACAGCTTCCCGAGCGCAATCGGCCCGAGCAGCAGCGCCGCCGCCCTCGTGCGGTCGACGTCGCCGAGTTCGGCAATCGCCTGGGGGCTGCTGAGGATCGCCTCGAACGGCGCGGCGTACTGTTCGGCGACCCGTTCGCGAAGCGTCTGTACCTCGGGGCTGACGCGTGAGGTGCGGTGAGGCGCGCCGGGCAACCTCTCCAGGTCGCCGCCGAGAGTCAGCCACGACATCGCGGTCAGGGTGACCGGCGCCTCGGCGATCAGATCAGCCTGCGCCTGCACGAGGCTGATCAACCGGTCCCGCAGCGATCCATCAGCCGGGGGTGTCGGGGCCGGCGGGATCAGAGCGTGAAAAGCCGCTGCCACCAAGTCGTTTCCGCTCGGGAAGTGCCGGTACAGCGTTGCCCGCGCGACGTTGGCGGCACGAGTGACCGCGTCGACGGTCACCGCACTCGGCCCTCCGGAGCGCAGCAGCGCGGTCGCGGCGTCGAGTAACCGGGCCCGCGAGCGCGCCGGCCGCGGGTCGATACGCCCGCCAGTCATGGTTTCGTCCCCCCTCCTGCGGGTATCAAGACTGTTGGTCTTGCTGCGAGACTGTTAGTCTCGAAAACCTCGATCGAAAGCGAGCGACGACTATGGTAGACACCCTCGAGTCGTCCGATCAGGATATCGACGCGAACATGGCGTCCTTGTCCAAATTCGGGCGAATGTGGCTGTTGACCGTGGCCGCCCTCAGCGTGCTCTTGGTAATCGCGTCAATGGTGGCGCTGAACGCGGCACTGCCCGACATCGCACTGCAGACCGCGGCGACGCAGACCCAACTCACGTGGGTGGTCGACGGTTACACAC
The DNA here is from genome assembly GCA_023415515.1 of Actinomycetes bacterium. Lineage (GTDB taxonomy): Bacteria > Actinomycetota > Actinomycetes > Mycobacteriales > Mycobacteriaceae > Mycobacterium. The sequence goes on along the minus strand of JAEZKH010000058.1, from coordinate 15,752 downwards.
TGGTCCTCGCGTGTCTTCTTCTGCCCGCGGGCGCGCTCGGCGATCGGTATGGACGACGTGGGGCCCTGCTCGTCGGGTTGACGATCTTTGCGCTCGCCTCGGTTGCTCCGACTGTCTTCGACAGCCCCGTGCAGATCATCGTCGCCAGGGCCGTCGCGGGTGTCGGCGCCGCCTTCATCATGCCCGCCACCCTTTCACTGTTGACGGCTGCTTTTCCCAAGGACGAACGCAACAAGGCGATCGGCATCTGGGCGGGCATGGCGAGTAGCGGCGCGATCGTCGGCTTCATGGGCACGGGCCTACTCCTGCGGTACTTCGAATGGCAGTCGGTGTTCTATGCGTTCGCGATCGCAGGCGTGGGACTGATTCTCTGCGCGTTCACGATTCGCTCGTCTCGCGACGAGACCGAAACGCCCGTCGACTGGATCGGCGCGGGCCTGATCGGCGCGTCGCTTGCGGTCTTCGTCTTCGGTGTGGTGGAGGCGCCCGTTCGCGAGTGGACACACCCCGTCGTGGGGGGAGGCATGGCGGCCGGCGTCGCGCTGGCCGCCGCGTTCACTGTCGTCGAACTACGACGCAGCAATCCCCTGCTCGATGTGCGATTGTTCGCCAGAGCTGACTTCACCGTCGGCGCGGTCGGCATCACCTCTTTGTTCTTCGCCAACTTCGGCTTCTTCTTCATCGTGATGCAGTACATGCAGCTCATACTCGGCTACAGCCCACTGCAAACCGCCTGGGCGCTGGCGCCTTTGGCCGTGCCGGTCCTCGCGCTCGGAGTCACGATGCACCTCATTCTCCCGCGGCTCGGTCTTCGGCTTGCGGTGGCCCTTGGGCTGCTGCTGATCGCGATCGGGCTGTTCAGCATGAAGTCCCTGCACGCCGACTCCGCATACATCGATCTCGTGTGGCCCTTCCTCGTGACGAGCGCGGGCATCGGCCTGTCCGTCGCACCGACGACCTCAGCCATCATGAACGCGGTGCCCACGGAGAAGCAGGGAGTGGCTTCGGCCGTCAACGACGCGACGCGCGAGGTCGGCGCGGCGGTCGGCATCGCCGTCGCGGGGTCGGTTTTGGCGGCGCAGTACACACACGCGATCGCCCCCGGGCTGCAGGCCTTTCCAGATCAGGTTCGTGGCATTGCCACCGATTCCCTCGCCAGCGCGCTCGAAATAGCCAAACAGCTTGGGCCGCAAGGCCCCGCACTCTCGACTCTCGCCCAGTCGGCATTTCTCGATGCGATGGGCATCTCGATGATCGTGTTGTCGGCCGCGGTGGCTCTGGCTGCCGCGTTCGTTGCACTATGGGCGCCGGGTCGGGACGGGCAGCAGCTACCCGTTGTGCGCCGACTCAGGGGTCGCACGTCAGGCGACGACGAACTCGGCGGCGCGGTGCCCGAGCATGACGATGGTCGCGTGGGGGCCGCGGCCGGTGACGGACGGCAGGACCGAGCCGTCGATCACCCATAGGCTGTCGACACCGCGGACCCGGCACCGTTCGTCGACCACGGCCGCCGCATCATCGTCTGACCCCATCGGGGCTGTCGCACACAGGTGCTGCGAGGTCGACCACACCGCGTCCCCCACTTGTGTTGAGGACGAGGCTATCTCGCGGGCGAGTTCGGCACCCGCGCTCAGCATGGCGACATCGCGGGGGTCACTGTCGTATCGGTGCTCGATCAGTGGCGCCGTGGCCGGATCTCCCGAGACCACCGTGAGTCTCCCCCGCGACCTCGGGTGCATGAGTGCGACGCCGATGTGCGGGCGATCGGCGGGATCGGCCGCTGCGCCCTCCACCATGGCGCCGAACCCGCGCGTGTAGGGCCGCAGCTCCAGGCCGTTGGGCGTGGTGAGTATCGCCTCGAGCGGAGGGAGATCGTGGCTGGGTGTCCAGTCCACCGGTAGCACCCATTCCGGATGATCGCTCGTACTCTGCCCCACCGGGGAATCGGACAACGTCGGAATTCCCGCGGCCGCCAACACGCTTGGCGGGCCGATACCGGACACCATAAGCAGCTGGGCGGACCCGATTGCTCCGGCACACAGCACAATTCGGTCTGCGGTGAGCAGATCGGCTCCGTCGGCGGTCAAGCAGTTCACCCCCACCGCGCGCCGATGGTCGAAACTGATACCCAACGCCATGGTGTCGGCCGCCAGCGTCACGTTCGGACGTTCGAGGGCCGGCTGCAGGAACGCGCCGCCCGGACCGATCCTGATCCCGCCGTTGATGTTCAACGGAATCGCCCCGATTCCCGCCCGCAGCGGACGGTCCGTATCCGCACCGTTGAGATCGGCCACCCACGGATAGCCCACTTCGGTGGCAGCATCGACGAAAGACGCTGTGCACCCGTCGAATTCGGATACCCGCCGGACGAGTATGGGGCCTTCTGAGCCATGCAGCGGTCCGACGAAGTCGAGATCCCGTTCGATCGCCACGAAGTGCGGTAGCACGTCGGCCCAAGACCAACCAGGGAGCGCCCACTTCTCGAAGTCGTCAGGAAACGCGCGGCAGAAGTAGCCGCCGTTGACCGCCCCGGACCCGCCGACCACCGCGCCGCGCATGACGTGGCCGGCCCGGACCGGTCGGCCGGTCAGCTTCGTTGCATAGTGGCGCACCACCGAGCTTGCCGCGCCGATCGGCAGTCGCAGCGCGTCGGTGATCTGGGCGCTCACCTTCGGATCGGACGGCGCGGGTCCAGCCTCCACGATGAGCACGTTGCATGACGGGTCTCGCGAGACACGTTCTGCTACTACCGATCCAGCACTTCCCGCGCCGACGATCAAAACGTCACTGTGCAATGCGGCTTCAGGTCCGGATCTGCGGCTTGAGGGCGCCGATATGCCGCTCCTGTATCACGCCCGACCACAGGCCCGTTCCGTAGGCGATGTCATCGAGCCGCTTCAGCAGCAGGTAACTGATCAACCCGATCGGCTTGGTGTCGTCGTCGGCGTCACCGTGTCGCTTGAACCAGTCCACCACGCCGTCGACGATGGCAGCGATCAGCACCACGTTCCGACAGCGGCGCGAAAGCAGCGCGAGCACCAGCGCCAGGGGCCAGTAGTGTCGGCAGATCGCCGCGGACAGCTGCAGCGCCCCCGACCACAGGCCGTGCGCCGCGACGAACGCGACATCCTTTGGTTCGGTGTCGACCGTGCCGAGCGAGTTGGCGATGCGGCGGCCGGTGAGCATGGCCACGACCATGGACGCGATGTAGCCGGTCACCGATCCCATGGACAGCAGAATCCACACCACCAGGGTCCAACCGGAGATCACGATCGGAGCAGTCTTACCAGGATGCCGGACCGAGAGCGGGGCCGCCGATTCGCCGTAGAATGCCTTGCGCGCGAACCATTCTCGCAGCTGAGTGCGATGTTCGTGGGCAACCATCGCGATCGGTTCATAGCGCAGCCTGGCACCGGCTTCCACGAACCGCCAGCACAGGTCGACGTCCTCGCCCGACCTCAGCGTCTCGTCGAACCCGCCGACCTCGGTCAACACGGAGCGACGGCAGATGATCGCCGCGCTCGGAACGTAGGAAACGGTGCCGTACGGGACAACGGGCGCCTCCCGCTGACCGAGGTCCAGCGATGAGCGCACGGCCTCGTAGCGGGCCACCAGGCTGTCCGGCTGGGCGAGGTTGACGATGCGCGGAGCGACTAAAGCGACCGCGGGATCACAGAAATGACCGAGCAGGGCCTCGAGCCAACCGCGTCGCGGCACGACGTCGGAGTCGAGGAAGGCCACGAAGTCGGTCGTGCACACCGTCAAGCCGGTGTTCCTGGCCGCCGCGGGGCCCTTGCTGCGCGAATGACGCAGCACCTGCACGTCGCAGTGCATGCCGTCGAAGTCTGAATGTTGAATTGGCGTTGCCGAGCCGTCGTCGACGACGATCACCCGCATTCCACGCAGCGCCGAAACCAGCCGATGAACTCCGGATGCGTTGTCGCGCACCGGGATGACGACAGTGACATCGCGGTGTGACGGTCCACTTGCCGGCCGTGGGTGCGCCACCGTCGCGTCGAGCAGAGTGCGAGCGACCTGCGCGCTCAGCGCGTCATGCACCTCGAGTCGGCCGCCGGTGAGCATGGTCTGCGCAGCAGGCGCCAGCCTCAGCAGACGGGTGGGGGACCCGCCCAGCAGTGCGGCCCCCTCTCCGAGCACCTTGACTCGGCGATCGACCTGGACGGCGAACCCGTCGGGCAGACGGGGGTGGCTCACGTGAGCATCCCATCGCGGTCCGGCTCCCAGCGCATGATGCGCCGGAAGCATCCGTCGACCATTTCGGCAAACAGGCGTTCACCGTCGGTCGCCGTGGCCGTGGTGGGGTCCCCGAGCACGCCGACTTCGCTCACCGCTGCCACCCCGCCGCTGCGCATCGCGGGCAGGAGTTCGGCAAGCGGTGCCCGGTTTCCCGGTGCGATCTCGTCGATCCGGACTGTCTCCGGTGAAATATGTAGCAATACAGAGGTTTCGGTATGGCCGGCGTGCGCGTCAGCGTCCTGTACGCCACAGGAGCACCACGCGACATCGCGACCCTCGTACCTCAGCAACGCCACCGCAGCGGCCATGGCCTCGACATTTCCGCCGTGGCCGTTCACAAACACCAGGCGGCTCGCCCACGCCGCGGCCGATCTGCCGAACTCAACCAGCAACAACCGCAGGGCGGAGGTGCCGATCGAGACCGTGCCGGGAAAGCTTTGGTGTTCGCCGCTGGCTCCGTACCCGATCGGCGGCGCGAGCGTCCATTCGGAATCACGATCGACAGTCACCAGGTGCTCAGCAACGCCGCGGGCCACAGCAACCGCGATCCGGGTGTCGGTGTCCAGCGGCAGGTGCGGTCCATGCTGTTCGGTGGAACCTACCGGGATGATCAACGCGGGTGACGTGCCGTGCAGCTGTCTCGACGTTGAGTTCCCAAGCTCGCTGGGGAAAGCCACGAGCCGATGGTAGGCCGAATTCACCTGCTGTGCGCCGGTTGTTCGCGCATGCGTGGATTTTGTTTTTCACCGATTTGCCGCCGCGGCTGTCGGCTAACCACGTCCGGCCCTCCCACCACGCTGGTTTCACGGGCAATCACGCTGGTAGTGGAGGTGGTGCTTCAGGCGCGGGACTCGGATGGCACGCCGAGTGCCCGGACGAAGCCGGGAGGCACTACGACATCGCCTGCGACGAGGTCGTGCACCGAAGCGCGGCCGAGCCCCATCATCGCCGAGTCGATACCGCTCCGGAGGACGTCGAGCACGTTCTCGACACCGGCCTGGCCCTCGGCCGCCAGCCCCCACAGATAGGCGCGGCCGATCATGACCGCCCGGGCGCCGAGGGCGAGTGCCTTGACCACGTCACTGCCCCGCCGGATCCCACCATCGAGCAGCACCTCGATCTGGCTTCCGACCGCCTGCGCGATGGGCTCGAGCGCCCGGATGGACGCCGGGGTGCCATCGAGGTTGTTGCCGCCGTGATTGGACACAGAAATGGCCGAAACTCCAGCGTCTACAGCACGTTTCGCGTCATCGACACGCATCACGCCCTTGAGCATGAACGGTCCGCCCCATATCTCGCGCAGCCACGCGATGTCCTCCCAGGTGGGCGGAGGCGTCGACATCCACTCACCGTAGGCGGCAAAGAACGGGGGCCCCGGCTCACCCAGGGGCGCCTGGTTGGGCACCCGCAGATCCGGCGGACGCATCGTCTTGGCCCATTGCATCAACCATCTGGGCCGAGTGAGGCCCTCCGGAAGCATCCGGACGGTCGTGCGCAGGTCCATGTGTTCGGGGATCTTCGGGCTTCCCCAGTCGCGGCCGTGGGCGAAGCTCCAGTCCGTGGTGGCGATCAGGCCCACGGCGCCTGCCGCCCTCGCTCGTTCCACACGGGCGGCGATCGCGTCCCTGCCGCCGAGCCAGTAGATCTGGAAGAACGTCTTCGGGTTGACGGCGACGACGTCCTCCACCGGCTTGCTGGCGAACGACGAGAGGCCCATCGCCGTGCCCCGTGCGGCGGCCGCGCGTGCGACGGCGAGCTCACCGTCCGGGTGCACCGCCTGGACGCCGGTCGGAGATATCACCACGGGCAATGAAATCTCTTGCCCCATAACGGTTGTTGCCAGGTCGCGCTTTTCGATCGCACCGATGACGTGCGGGGCGAAGCCGAGTTCACCGAACGCATCGACGTTGTCGGCGACCGTGATGCCCTTCTCGCTGGCGGCGAGCAGGGCACTGTAGACCGACTTCGGCAGTCGCTTCTTCGCCCGCTGCTGGGCGAACGCCACCGTCTCGAACCACTTGTCTCGCGCCATGGCTATATCGGACTTTCGTTACAGAGCCGAGCGGGCGGCGTTGTCAGCAGCTTGAGCGGAACCGGGCCGTGCTTGGTTCCGCGGGAGTGGTCGCCACTCGGCTTCGGCTTGACCCGGTCCTTTTCCAGCGCCGGAACACCGTAGCCCTCAACGCATTCGGGGTCGGGCCCGTCGAGCGGGAGGCCGGTGAAGAACTTTGCGGCCATGCAGCCGCCGCGACAGCTGTCGTAGTGGCCGCAGCTACCGCACGCGCCCGCCGACTGGGGCTCCCGCAACTCGCGGAACAGCGGGGCGTTCTTCCAGACGTTGTCGAACCCGCCGTCGGAAAGAATGTTGCCCGCCAGGAACCGGTCATGGATGGCGAACGGGCATGCGTAGACATCGCCGACGGGGTCGATGAGGCAGACGACACGGCCCGCACCACACAGGTTGAGCCCGGCAAGCGCACCTGGCGCGCCGAGCCCGGACAGGTGGAAGAACGAGTCACCTGTCAGCACGCGATCACCCCGCCGGACCAGCCAGTCATAGAGTTGCACCTGCTGATCCGGAGTCGGATGGAGCTCGTCCCACACGTCTGCTCCGCGACCGGACGGGCGAAGACGGGTGATCCGCAGGGTGGCGCCGTAACGCGCTGCAAGCGCTGCGAATTCGTCGAGTTGATCGACGTTGTGACGGGTGACGACGACCGAGATCTTGGCGTCCTTGAACCCGGCGTCGGCGAGGTTCTCCAGCGCGCGCACGGCCATCGCGAACGATCCCGCACCGCGCACGGCGTCGTTGACCTCGGCGGTGGCGCCGTCGAGCGAGATCTGCACGTCGACGTAGTCGCTCGCAGCGAGCTTGGCGGCCACCTGCGGGGTGATGCGCACGCCGTTGGTGGAGAACTTAACGCCGACGTGATGGGCGGTGGCGTAATCGACCAGCTCCCAAAAGTCCGGTCGCACAGTCGGTTCCCCGCCACCGATGTTCACGTAGAACACCTGCATGCGCTCGAGCTCGTCGATGATGTCCTTGCACTGCCGTGTCGACAACTCCCGCGGATCCCGTTTTCCCGAAGACGACAGGCAGTGCACACAGGCGAGGTTGCACGCGTATGTGAATTCCCAGGTCAGACAGATCGGCGCGTCGAGGCCGCGCTCGAACTGCTTGACCAGTCGGGGAACGGGTTGCACTGAAGTCATTGATCGTCTTCCGTTACGAGCATCTTCGATTCGGCCAGCACGCCGAGGGCGTGCAGGTACGGCCCCTGCTGCGCGTCGTCGACGCCGGCCGCCCGACAGGCGGACCTGACGTCGGGGTGATCGTCCAGCGAGTTGATCACCTCGACGATGGTCCGGTTCTTCAGAAACGACAGCTTGCGCGTGCCGAAGTGGTAGAGCAGCGCACCGAACGGCTCGGGCCGCACCGCCACCTGGTGGTGCAGCCGCCAGCTGACATCCGGGTCGAACATCACGTGGTGTGGGTGGACGCGGGTCAGTAGACCCCGCACATCCCGTCGATCGACACCTCTTCGACCAGCGTCTCGGTGACGAGTTCGGTCTCGTCGGTGACCTGCTGCTGTGGCTCCATGGTTCGCGCCTTTCTCTAACCGGGTCTTGCACAACTGTGGGCGAGATCGCAAGAATATGGCATCGAGTGCCAGAATGGAAGAGCGGGGTGTCGTATGGAGCCGATTTCCGAACACCGCGTCGGTCGGCGCCGCTCCACGACCCCCGACCATCTCAGCAATGTGGCGATCGATCTCTTCGCCGCAAGAGGCTTCGACGACGTCAGCGTCGATGACGTCGCCCACGCCGCGGGCATTGCGCGCCGCACCCTGTTTCGCTACTACCCGTCCAAGAACGCGCTGCCGTGGGGCGATTTCGACGCACACCTCGCGCTCATGCGCGATCAGCTGGCCGGCCTCGACCCTGGCGTCCCGATCGGTGATGCCTTGCGAACGGCGCTGTTGGCGTTCAACACCTTCGACGACACCGAGACCGCCCGGCACCGGCAACGCATGCGCGTGATCCTGCAGACGGCTGAGCTGCAGGCGTACTCGATGACGATGTATGCGGGGTGGCGCGCGGTGGTTGCCGCGTTCGTGGCCAGGCGACTCGGTACCTCGGTCGACGACCTGGTGCCCAAGACCGTCGCATGGACCATGCTGGGGGTGGCGCTGTCGGCATACGAACAGTGGCTCGCCGACGAGTCGGTGCCGCTCGCCAAGGCGCTCAACGCCGCGTTCGACACGGTGAGCGAGGGTCTCGGCTCGCTGGCCTGAGGTCGTGGGGAGAAAAGTTCTCGCTCGGGCGTCGGAGATCGCCCCTTCGAAGCGACGATATGAGTGTGAGCGCCGAACCAGACAACGGTGACGCTCCGCGGGCGCTGCTTGCGCTGTACGACGAGGCGCTACCGACGGTGTACGGATATTTCGTGCGCCGCTGCGGGGACCGCGGAGCCGCCGAAGACCTGACGTCGGAAACCTTTCTGGCGGCGATGGACGCCGCGCGCAAAGACGCTCCACCGTCGATCACGGTGGCGTGGCTCCTCGGGGTGGCGCGGCACAAGCTAGCCGACCACTACCGGCGGCGATCGGACCGATTCGCCGTCCCGGTGGCCGAACCGCCCGAACCGGTCGAGCCAACCGACGAATGGGACGCCCGGCTGGATCGGATAGTCGCTGAGAGCGTGTTGGCCAAACTGTCCGACCAGCATCGCACCGTCCTGGCCCTGCGCTACATGGACGACTGCAGCGTGCCCGAATGCGCGCAGTTGATCGGCCGGACCGTGCATGCGACGGAAGCTCTGCTGGTTCGGGCCAGGCGGGCGTTCAGATCGCAGTATCCGGAGCCGGAAGGAGGGCAGCGGTGAACAACAACCACAGTCACGATCCGCTGACCGTGCTGCACGGCGTCGAGCTTCCGGTCACACCGGACCCGGCATTCGCGGCCCGGCTACGCGCACGCCTGGAATCCGCGCTGTCCCTACCCAATCGAACAGGAGACGTGGAGATGAGTGGCACCGACACCGTCATTGCAGAGTTGACCGAGCCCGCTGCGGTGACAACGCCGCCGCGTCCGGCGGCACTGCCCTACCTGACCGTCGCCGATGCGCGGGAGGCCATCGCGTGGTACATCGACACCTTCGACGCGGCGCTCGTCGGCGAGATGTTCGAAATGGACGACGGTCGCATCGGGCATGCCGAGCTTCGCATCGGCGACGGGGTGCTCTACCTGGCCGACGAGTATCCCGAGCTGGGCCTGAAAGCCCCTGCACCACAGGCCAGCTCGGTCAGCCTGGTGCTGCCCGTGACCGACACCGACGGCACCCTCGAGCGGGCGCGGGCACGCAATGCCGTCGTACAGCGGGAACCTTACGAAGATCACGGCGCCCGCAGTGCCACGATCATCGACCCGTTCGGGCACCGCTGGATGCTCAACGGACCTGTCACCGGGGCGCCGATCCTGATCCAGCACGGTGACGTCGGCTACGTCGCCGTGTGGACGCCCGACGCCGACCGTGCAGCGGCGTTCTACGAGCACGTGCTCGGTTGGAGATACGACCCCGACACCCACCAGGTCACCAACACGACCGAGCGGATCGGCCTCTATTCGGTGGACGGCCCGCCGACACTGTTCTGCTGCTACGCCGTCGCCGACCTCGACGGCGCGCGGCAGGCGATCGTGGCCGGCGGCGGCACGGTTGACGAACCGGAGCAATTCGATTTCGGTACGCTCAGCGGCGCCACCGATCCGCACGGTATGTCGTTCGGGGTCTACCAGCCGAAGCCGGGCCAGCCGCGTCCGGCACTCAACGGCGCTGGGCCAGGCGAACTCTCGTACATCACCTACGAGGTGCCCGACTCGAGTGTGTTCAGAGCGTTTTACAGCCGCGTGCTGTTCTGGACCTTCGAGCCGGGCCGAATCGATGACGGATGGCAGGTCGAGCAGACCCATCCGATGGCAGGCGTCGCCGGCGGCAACGCACGGTCTGCGGTCGTGCCGATGTGGACGGTGGAGGACATCGATGCGGCGGTCGCCCGGGTTCGCCAGGCAGGCGGCACCGTCATCGACGAACCGGCACAGCAACCGTACGGCAAGTCGGCGCAATGCACCGACGATCAGGGCAGCCGCTTCTACCTGGGCGAGTTCTGACCTAGTTGGACGGGAGCACGTCGGCGATCGGGGCGCCGTTGGCGATCTTGGTCCGCACCTTCATCACCTTGCCCGGCATCCCGCCGCCGACGACGCCTGCAACCACGCCGTCGCGCTCGTAGAAGGCCAGGAACTTCCTGCCGTCGTCCTCGACCACATGCACGATGTCGTCGGCCTGCGGTTCCCCGAGGCACTGGATCTTGACGTCGTACTGGTCGCTCCAGAAGTAGGGTACCGAGACCGTCGCGGGGATCTCCTTGCCGAGCAGCGCAGGAACCAGCACCCGCGCCTGGTCGGCGACGTTGCTCCAATGCTCAACGCGGACTTGATGTCCCACGGGGTGTCGCCATGACGCGACGTCTCCGATCGCCCAGACGTGCGGGGTCGACGCCCGGCCGACATCGTCGCATACGACGCCGTTGTCGCACTCGATACCGCTGTCCGCCAGCCACTCGGTGGCCGGCTTCGAGCCGATCCCGACGACCACCAGGTCGGCGTCGAGTTCGGTGCCGTCCGACAGCACCACCTTCTCGACACGCTGCGAACCACGGACCTCGTCGACACCGACACCGCAGCGCACGTCGACCCCCTCGGCTTGGTGCAGTCGGGTCACCAGGGCACCGATCCGCTCACCGAGGACCGATGCCAGCGGCGTCGGCTGCGGTTCCACCAGAACGACATTCACGCCCATGCCGCGCAAGCTGGCCGCCACCTCGCAGCCGATGAAGCCGGCACCGACAACCACGGCGTGGTCGGCGCGACCGGCTTGCTCGCGCAGCGCGATGCTCTCGTCGAGCGAGCGCAGGACCCGAATGCCCTCCAGATCCGGAAACGACGGGATGGTTCGCGGCACGAGGCCGGTCGCGATGATCAGCTCGTCGTACGCAAGCTGGCTGCCGTCGGCCAGGGAGACGATCTGCGCGGCCGGGTCCACCGCGGTGGCCCCGTTGCCGAGCCGCACGGTGATGTCGTTCTCTTCGTAGAACTCCGCGGGCTTGAGGGTGACGTCGTCGACTTCGGAGCGCAAGACTTCCTTCGACAGAGGCGGCCGATCGTACGGCAGATGGTCCTCGTCGCTGACGATCGTGACGGCGCCGCCGTACTCTGACCGACGCAATTGCTCGGCTGTTCGGGCGGCGGCCAGCCCGCCCCCCACGATGACGATGCCCGCAGATGTGCTCACGTGGGGTTTCTACACGATGGCCCGGGCCAAATGTGCGCCACCCTGCAGTTGCGCCCGTCAGCCCCGCATCCGGTCGATGACGTTCGTCAGCACGACGATGCTTTCGCTGCGCTCGACATCGGCCGCAGAGCGGATCCGTTCGAGCGCCTCTTCGAGATGACGCATGTCGCGCGCCAGCACGTGAAGCATCGCGTCGGCGGTCCCGGTCACGGTGGCGGCGCTGACCACTTCGGGGATGTCGACCCATGCCTTGCGCAACTCGTCGGGAGCAACGGTGCCGTGGCGGAAAACCTGGACGTAGGCTTCGGTGTTCCAGCCCAACGCATTTCGGTCGACCACGGTGGTGAAGCCGCGGATCACGCCGCTGTCGAGCATGCGGTCGACACGCCGCTTCACGGCGGGGGCGGACAGGTTCACCCGCTGGCCGATCTCGGCATACGTGGCCCTGGCATCCTCCGCCAACTCGGCGAGAATGCGTTCGTCGGTCTCGTCCAACCGCTCCATGCGCACCTCCGTGCAATAAATCGCTAGCGAATCTATTTTCGCACAACAGATCGCTGGTTGATACGCAATGAACGGCGATTGATTGCACATAGCACCCCGCATATCGTTTGATCATGACGATTTCCGAAGTCGCCACCGACCCGGCTCGGGTGTCCGACGTCACACAGCGGTATGCCCGTACCCGTCGGTATGCGATGACGGCGCCGACCTTCTTCGCCGTCGAATACGCCATCAACCCGTGGATGGACACCTCCACACCGGTCGACGTGCATCTCGCGATGAACCAGTGGGAGATGCTGCGGCAGACCTACAAGGAGTTGGGCCACACCGTCGAACTGGTCGAGCCGGTCTCCGGACTCCCCGACATGGTGTACGCCGCCAACGGCGGCCTGCTGGTGGGCGACAAGGCCGTGGTCGCCAACTTCACCTACCCGCAACGCGTTCCGGAAGCCGCAGCGTATGCCGAATGGATGGCCCGGCACGGGTTCGACCCCGTTCAGACACGGCACGTGAACGAGGGTCAGGGTGACCTCCTCGTTGCCGGCTCGACCGTGCTGGCGGGCTACGGTTTTCGCACGGACGTGCGCGCGCACGACGAGATCGCCGACGCCGTCGGTATGCCGTTGGTCAGCCTCGAACTCATCGACCCGCGGTTCTACCACCTCGACACCGCGCTTGCCGTCCTCGACGACACCACAATCGCTTACTACCCGCCTGCCTTCAGCGACGAGTCGCGCTCGAGATTGCTCGACCTCTACCCCGGCGCCATCGAAGTCGCCACGGCCGACGCCTTCGTGCTCGGGCTCAACGCCGTCTCCGACGGGCTGCACGTCGTGCACCCGGCGGCCGCCACCGGCTTCGCCGAGCAGCTCGCCGACGTCGGTTTCGTACCCATCGGGGTCGATCTCTCCGAGCTGCTGAAGGGCGGCGGATCCATCAAATGCTGCACGCTGGAGGTGTATTCATGACCATCCTTGATGACGTGACTCCAACGACGGACGCGATCGCGGTCGATGACCGTTACGTCGCGCACAACTACTCGCCGCTGCCCGTCGTGGCGGTCAGCGCCGAAGGCGCATGGATAACCGACATCGAGGGCAGGCGCTACCTGGATTGCCTGGCGGCCTACTCGGCGGTGAACTTCGGCCACCGCAACCCGGAGATCACCGCGGTTGCGCACGCCCAGCTCGACGCCGTGACGCTGGTCAGTCGCGCGTTCCACTCCGACCGGCTCGCGCCGTTCTGCCAGGCACTGGCGCAACTGTGCGGCAAGCAGATGGTGTTACCGATGAACAGCGGCGCAGAAGCCGTGGAAAGCGGCATCAAGGTCGCCCGCAAGTGGGGCACCGACGCCAAGGGCGTGCCCGCGGGTCAGGCAAACATCGTCGTGGCGCAGAACAACTTTCACGGCCGCACGACGACGATCATCAGCTTCTCCGACGACGACACCGCGCGCCGGGGCTTCGGCCCGTACACGCCGGGCTTCCGCTCGGCCCCGTTCGGCGACGCCGAGGCGCTGGCAGCCGCGATCGACCAGCACACCGTCGCCGTCCTGATCGAACCCATTCAAGGGGAGGCAGGCATCGTCGTGCCGCCCGACGACTACCTCCCCCGCGTGCGGGCGCTGTGCACCGAGCGAAACGTGCTGATGATCGCCGACGAGATACAGTCCGGACTCGCCCGTACCGGGTACACGTTCGCCTGTGATCACTGGGGTGTCGTTCCCGACGTCTATCTGCTCGGCAAGGCGCTTGGCGGCGGTGTCGTTCCGGTCTCTGCCGTCGTGGCGAACAAAGACGTGCTCGGCGTGCTCCATCCGGGCGAGCACGGCTCGACCTTCGGCGGCAACCCGCTGGCCGCCGCGATCGGCTCGACGGTCGTGGAGATCCTGCGTCGCGGTGAATTCCAGTCGCGCTCCGCGCAACTGGGTGAGCACCTGCACTCGCGCCTGCGTGGTCTGATCGGTGCGGGTGTTCTCGCGGTGCGAGGTCTTGGCCTCTGGGCCGGCGTCGACATCGACCCGTCACTGGGCACGGGTAAGCAGATCAGCATGCGTCTTGCCGAGCGCGGCGTGCTCGTCAAGGACACGCATGGTTCGACGCTGCGATTTGCGCCGCCGCTGATCATCACGGCTGAGGAGATCGACTGGGCCGTCGATCAATTCGCCGCTGTGCTGGCCGAGGTTCGCTAGTACTTCGCGGTGCCGCGGTCGACGGCGATCTGGCTACCCGAGATCGTCGCCGACCCGTCACCGGCGAGCCACGCCACCACATCGGACACCTCTTCGGGCAGCATGAATTCCATCAGGCCTTTCTTCCCCTGGTGGTTCACCGGGTGATACGGCATCGGCGAGAAGCTGTGAACATACTGCGGGAACTTGGCGAAGAGCTCCATCATCGCCTCCTTCTCGACCATCGGCGTCTCGATCGAGTACGGGTGGATGGAGTTGACGCGAATGCCGAACTCGCCCAGCTCGATCGCCAGCGCGTTGGTCAGTGCGACGAGTCCGTGCTTGGAGGCCGAGTAGTGACCGTTGCCCGGCGTCGCCTTCAGACCCGCCGATGAGCTGACGATGACGATCGACCCGCCGTTGCCTGCCTTGATCATCGCCGGGACGGCAGCCCGAATCGTGCGCCACGTGCCGTTGAGGTTGACGTCGATGACGGTGTCCCACTGCTCTTCGGACATCTCATGAATGCGGCCCCAGCTCAGCACGCCCGCGTTGGCGACCACGATGTCGAGCCTGCCGAACTGCTCGACGCCGTCGGCCACCACCTTCTGCTGTGCGGCCAGGTCGCGGATGTCGACCTCGCGGGCCAGTATCTTGCGGCCGGTGGCCTCAACGGCCCGCACCGTCTCGGCGAGTTCGTCGGAGGTACCGAGCGGATAGGTGACGGTGTCGGAGACCGGGCGGCAGATGTCGATCGCGATGATGTCGGCGCCGTCGCGGGCCAGCCGTATCGCGTGGGCGCGGCCCTGGCCCCGGGCGGCCCCGGTGATGAATGCCACTCGACCTTCCAGAGGACCGTCCGATGCCGCCACCGCTGCTCCTTTCGTGGGCTGGGTGCCAGGCTAACAGCCGAACTGAAACGTGTTCTAGATCGGGTCGCGAATGATGGGGCAGGTCATGCAGTGCCCTCCTCCGCGTCCGCGGCCCAGTTCAGCCCCCACGATGGTGATGACCTCCACACCGGCCTTGCGCAGCAGTGAGTTCGTGTGGGTGTTGCGGTCGTAGGCGAACACCACTCCTGGTTCGACGGCGACGAGGTTGTTGCCGCTGTCCCATTGCTGACGCTCGTAGTCGTATTTCGTGCCGCCCGTCTCGACCACTCGGAGCTGCGGCAGGTCCATCGCGGCCGCGCCCACCTCCACGAACGGCTTGGTCTCCTCGATGACTTCGACTCCGACGTCGGAGTCGGCCGGCACCAGGCTGAACGATGCGATGCTGTCGACGATTTCCGGGTAGATGGTGACGACGTCGCGGTCGGCGAAGGTGAAGACGGTGTCCAGGTGCATCGCAGCGCGAAGCTTGGGCATGCCCGCGACGATCACCTTCTCCGCGGCACCCCGGTGAAACAGCTCGGCGGCTACCTGGGTGATGGCCTGACGCGACGACCGCTCGCTCATGCCGATGAGCACC
>JAEZKH010000019.1 GCA_023415515.1 Actinomycetes bacterium | reverse complement strand
GATCACCACCGCGCAGCCCGGGAAATTCTCCAGGGCATTCTCCAACGAACTGAGCGTCTCGACGTCGAGGTCGTTGGTGGGCTCGTCGAGCAGGATCAGGTTGCCGCCCTCCTTCAGTGTCAGCGCGAGGTTCAGCCGGTTACGCTCGCCGCCGGATAGCACCCCAGCCGGTTTCTGCTGGTCGGGACCCTTGAACCCGAAGGCCGACACGTAGGCCCGCGACGGGATCTCGTTCTGGCCCACCTCGATGTAGTCGAGTTTGTCGGAGACGACTTCCCACACGGTCTTCTTCGGGTCGATGCCCGCGCGGCTCTGGTCGACATAGCTGAGCTTGACGGTGTCGCCGACCTTCACGGTTCCGCTGTCGGGCTGCTCGAGGCCGACGATGGTCTTGAACAACGTCGTCTTTCCGACGCCGTTCGGCCCGATGACGCCGACGATGCCGTTGCGCGGCAGCGTGAAGGACAGGTCCTTGATCAGCGGGCGACCGTCGAAGCCCTTGTCGAGGTGCTCGACCTCGACGACGAGGTTGCCAAGCCGGGGACCGACCGGAATCTGGATCTCCTCGAAGTCGAGCTTGCGGGTCTTCTCCGCCTCTGCGGCCATCTCCTCGTAGCGCTGCAGCCTCGCCTTGTTCTTCGCCTGCCGGGCCTTGGCCCCCGACCGCACCCATGCCAGCTCTTCCTGCAGCCGCTTCTGCAGCTTGGCGTCCTTGCGGCCCTGCACCGCGACGCGTTCGGCCTTCTTCTCCAGGTAGGTGGAGTAGTTGCCCTCATACGGGTAGGCGCGGCCGCGGTCGAGTTCGAGGATCCACTCGGCGACATTGTCGAGGAAGTAGCGGTCGTGGGTGACCGCGAGGATGGCGCCCTTGTACGACGCCAGGTGCTGTTCGAGCCACAGCACACTCTCGGCGTCGAGGTGGTTGGTCGGCTCGTCGAGCAACAGCAGGTCGGGTTTGGACAGCAGCAGCTTGCACAGGGCCACGCGGCGCCGTTCGCCACCGGACAGGTGGGTGACCGGCTCGTCGGGCGGAGGGCAGCGCAGCGCGTCCATCGCTTGTTCGAGCTGGCTGTCGATGTCCCAGGCGTCGGCGGCGTCGAGTTCCTCCTGCAGCCGGCCCATCTCCTCCATCAGCTCGTCGGAGTAGTCGGTGGCCATCAGCTCGGCAACCTCGTTGTATCGGTTGAGCTTGGCCTTGACCGCGACGCCCTCTTCGACGTTCTCGCGCACCGTCTTGGTGTCGTCGAGATGCGGCTCCTGCTCGAGGATGCCGACCGACGCACCGGGCTGCAGGATCGCGTCGCCGTTGTTGGGCTGGTCGAGGCCGGCCATGATCCGCAAGACGCTCGACTTACCGGCCCCGTTGGGGCCGACCACGCCGATCTTCGCGCCGGGAAGGAAGTTCAGACTGACGTCGTCAAGGATGACCTTGTCGCCGTGGGCCTTGCGGACCTTCCGCATCGTGTAGATGAACTCGGCCATGGGTGTTGTCTTGCCTCTCTGGTCTCGGTATTGCTCGCGGACCATCGTAGGCGCAGACAACGGTCACCCCGACCGCGCCGTCAGCTGCCCGCGGTGTTCACGCCGGCACAGGGAGAACGTCGTCGTCGACGTTGTCGTCCGATCCGCGCGACCCGGCGTCGTTGTCCGCGTCGCCGTCCCGGCCTTCGGCGCCGTCACCGCTGCTCGCGGCCGCTATCCTCAGGCGATCGACGCTGGCGGTGCTTCGCGCCAGGTCCGGTCCCACCGCGGTGGCCCGCACTTCCAGCGACGTCCGACGGTTGCCTTCGCGGTCGTCGTACTCGCTGGTGTGTATGTACCCAACAACGATGACCGGGTCGCCCTTCCCCAGCGAGGCACCGACGCCCTTCACCAGCCCCTTGCTCCAGCAATTGACCGACACATAGAGCGAGTTGCCGGGCTCCCAGGTGCCCTCAGCGGTGCGCCGACGCGAGTTGCTGGCGACGCGGAACTTGTAGACCTGCTGATCTCCGACCCGCCGCAGGACCGGGTCCGTGATGATGGTGCCGACGACGGTGAATGGTGTCTCGAACATTGCTTGACCTTTCGAATCATCGGGCATGCGCCGTACACCGCCATTGATCCGCCCCGAACCGACGGACACGACGACGCAGCGCCCCGCAGGGCCGCCGGCTGTGGATGAACCGCGCACTGTGGATGGCCGGCACCCCCGACCGCCAACAACCGCGAAACGACATTCCGGTACGCCCCCACCCGCATTTCCTGCACCGGAATGTCGTTTCGCGGGGAATTAGGGCTTGCGCCAGATCGAGATGTGGCGGGTGCTCTCGTGGGTGAACGGTGTGCCGTCCCAGTCCTGCCAGCGCTCGACGAGGTCCTGCCAGCGCTCGACGATCTGGTCGCAGCCGGGCTTCTCCCGCATCCGCGCCGCCATCGCCCGCGACAGGTCGATCCCGTGGACGTCGACAACGGCGGCGATGACGCTGCTGTCGTGCATGCCGAAGTAGCCGTCGTCGCTCACGTCTTGGGAGCGTCCCGTTTCGCGAGTTCGGCCAGCATCCGGTTGTAGGCGGCCAGATCCGCATCCTCATCGCGGTCGGCGGCCCGGTCCAGCCTCTTGGCCGTCCGTCGGTCGCTGCGCGTCCACTGGATCAGCAGGGCGATCATCACGACGACGAGCGGCACTTCGCCTGCCGACCAGGCGATCCCGCCGCCCAGCTTCTGATCGCCGAGCAGATCGGTGTGCCAGTACAGCTGAAGCGATTTGTAGAAGCTCTCCCCCAGCACGCTGTTCATACTCATCAACACCACGCCGAAGAACGCGTGCAGCGGCAACGACGCGAAGACCATGCCCACCTTGGCCAGCGGCGGAAGCGGCCGCGGTGTGGGGTCGACGCCGATGACGACCCAGTAGAACAGGTATCCGCTGAGCAGGAAGTGCAGATTCATCGCCACGTGCGCGGCGTGGCTGCCGACGGCGGCGTCGAAGATTCCGCCGAAGTACAGCCCGTAGAAGCCCGCGACGAATATCACGGTCGCGACGATCGGGTTGGTGAGAAACCGCGACACCCGTGAATGCAGCGCTGCGAGAAGCCATTCGCGTGGGCCGGGTGGTTCGTCTCGACCCGCCGCGGGCAGCGCGCGCAGCGCCAGCGTGACGGGCGCTCCCAGCACCAACAGGATCGGCACCAACATCGACAGCAACATGTGTGCGCCCATGTGCATGCTGAACATCGCGGGCATGTATCGACCGAGACCCGACGACGTGGTGAACAACAGCACGAGGCAGCCCAGCAGCCAGGCGACGGTCCGGCCGGTCGGCCAGGCGTCGCCGCGCCTGCGCAGCCGTCGCAGACCGGCCAGATACACCAACGCCATCACGATGGCCGCAGTCCCGAAGATGAGATCGAAGCGCCAGTCGAACAGGATGCGCGCGACCGTCGGCGGTCCGGCGAAGTCGTAGCCGATCTCGATGGCCGGAATCGACGGGTTGAAGACCGGCGGTGGGGGCGGCGGGGTCCGGCTCAATGCGACCGCGATCCCGAAGGTCAGGCCGAACACGACGGCCTCGGTGACCGCGAGCTTGATCAGCGGCCCCCGGGCCTGCGGATCGTCGCGCAGGGCCGCGACGCCGGTACGCCGCTGACGCCAGCCGATGAACCCCAGCGTGCAGAGGGCAACGACCTTGCCGACGACCAGAAGGCCGTATGCGCCGTCGAACAGATCGGCAGGGCGCACGCGCACCAGCGCGTTGACGATGCCGCTGAGCGCCATGGCGACAAAGCACCACAGCGCGACGGCGGAGAACCGGCGCGCGGCCAGATCGGCATGCCCGCCGCCGCGCAGCGCATGCCCGAGCAGCGCCAGCAGGCCGCCGGCCCAGAGCGCGGCGCCGATCAGGTGGATGATCAGGCTGTTGGTGGCGAGGTCATGCGAACCGCCGGTCGACGAATGCCCGGTCAGGGCAAGCGGCAGCAGGGTGATCAGGGACCCGAGGAACAGCAGCGGCGTCGGCGACCAGCGCAGCACGGGAATGCCGGCGACGGCCACGATCGCGGCGAGGAACGCCGTCCACCGCCATGCCCCCGCCGTCTCGACGAGGCTGGCCACCGACCAGATGTCGAGCGGGCTGAGCCGCGACGACAGCGGTTGTCCGGTGACGTCGGAGACCGTCAACGGCACCAGCAGCGCCGCGGCGACGGTCCAGACCGCTGACGCGACGGTGCCCACCCGCAGCGCCCGGTATCCGTCGGCGTCGAGCACCCCGCTCTGCTGCGGCGGCACCATGAACGCCGCGAACATGAACGACCCGACCGCCACGACGGCGGCGATCTCCCCGACGGCCCGCACGAACGGCAGGCCGTAGGTGGTGACCGGGCCCGGGTCGGGCAGGCCCGTGGCGATCAGCGCTTCGGCGACGGTCATCGCGCCGAGGCCCGCCGCGGTCACGCCCGCCAGCAGCGCGACCGCGAACAGCACGGGCCACACCGCGCCGGCGCGCACGCCCTGGGCCGTCATGGTCATGCCACCAGCGTATGGCCACTCCGATGGCGTCAGCAGGCGCGTGCCGCTACTCGGCCTCCCGCAGGGCGCGTCGCTCCGCCTCGCGGGCGTAGAACTGGCCGCGGGCGGTGTCCTCGACCTGGTCCATGTCGCGCAGAATGTCGCGCAGTTCGTCGCGGAATGCGGTTCGCCGCTCGAGCAGATCGGCGGCAGGCTCCAGCAGGTGCTGGTCGGCGACCACCTGGCGGGCCGTCGCGAACAACAGCGCCGACACCGACTCGGTGCTGCGCACCCGGTTCTGCGCCACGTACTGGTTGCCGACGCCGAGCGCCCGCTTCGTCAACTCCTTCTCGTCGACCTCGGCGGGACAGTCGCGAAGCACGTCGGCGACGATCTCGTACGCCTCGAAGTAGGGCCGCAGCACGGCTTGCGCGATCAGCGGCCGCTTGGCCCGCAGGATCGCATGGACCTCGTCACCGCCCGCGCGAACGAGCGCCTCCCAGTCGCGGTCGTCCTCTCGCGTGCGGGGTTGCCACGCCATCTCCTCGGCGAGGTGCTCGCGGAACGCCGTGGAGTCGGCGAAGTAGAAGTCGAACTTCAGAAGATCGCGCAGCCGCATCGCGCGACTCCAGAACGCCTCCAGCCGATCCCCCTCGGCACGCGCGGAGTGGACCAGAGCCATGTCGACGATCGCGGTCTCCAGGAAGGCGTCAATCACCGTGTTGCGGTAGAACGCCGCCTCGTGCTCCTGTTCGGGCGCTATACGCCAGACCGGCTCGCGGCCGGTGTCGACGCAGGTGACCGGATGTCCGTTTCCCAGCGCCTCCAGTGCGGCGCGTACCCCGTCGGCGGTCCGAAGCCGCAGCACGCTGTTGGTGACGGGAGTCTGCTTGCGCTCCAGGTAATCCAAGGAGTCCTGCAGCGTGTGGTGCAACTGGTCCAGCGTCAACGCGGTGCCCCTTGTGGTGAGCAGCAGCGCAGAAACCAACCCTGTCGCGTTGACCGGTGTGGCGCGCAGGATCCGCCACGACACCTCGATCGCCATCTTCTGCATCGCAAGGCGTTTCGCGGGTTCGTCGCGGGATATCGGTCCGCCGGGCTCGCCCAGGTATTCGCGCATGGAGACGGCTTCGGGGAAGCGGACGTAGATCTTGCCGTAGCTGCGTTCGCCCTGGGCCTTGATGTAGTTGTAGAGCCAGGACAACCCTTCCGGCGTCTTCTCACCACCGCGGGCGTATGCGGCGTACTCGGCTGTCTCGTGGAGTTGGTCGAAGCTGATCGACACCGGTTGCAGCAGGATGTCGTCGCTGCGGCCCTCGAGGTAGGCGTCGGCGACGTAGCTCATCAGACCGAGCTTGGGCGGCAACATCTTTCCGGTCCGCGACCGGGTTCCTTCGATCGACCAGCTGAGGTTGAATCGCTTCTGGACGATGTAGCCGACGAACTGCCGCAGCACATACTTGTACAGCGGATCGTCGAGCTTGCGGCGCAGAAAGATGACACCTGACCGCCGCATCAACGGCCCCATGAAGCCGAACGACAGATTGATCCCGGCGAAGGTGTGTACGGGCGGAAGACGGTTCTCCTGCATCGCGACCGGCACGATGACGCCGTCGAGGTAGGACCGGTGGGAGAACAGCAGCACCGCGGGGTGAGTCTCCAACGCGTGCCGCATGTTCTCGATCTCGGCGCGGTCGTAGTCGATGTTGGGATCGAAGCCGCGGCTGAAGATCGCCCGGCCCAGCGACGGGATCAGGTCGACGGAGAATCGGCTCCACCCGGTGGACAGCTCGTCGAGCATCTCGGATGCTTTTGCCGGCGTCGCGCCGGGGATGTCCTCCAACCCTTCCCTGAATCGGGCCGACGCAAGGATCTCGGGTCCCATCAGCTTGGGCGACTTGTATTCCGGTCCGAGCAGCCGCAACTCCACGCGTTCGATCGCGAGGCTCGCGCGCCTGAGGACGAAATGGGCCAGATCCCGGGGGTTTTCGGCGGTCGTGTTGTCGTTCCACTGCTGGCGTAGTTCGGACACCTTCGCCGGCTCGCCCGCCACCACGCGCGCCCGGGAGGGATCCCGTCGCAGGATGCGGCGCTGCAGTACTTCCGGCGGCCGATAGGTGTCTCGGCCCGAGATGAGCGCGACGACCTTGGATCGGGTCGGCAGCCCGCCGGGCACCCAGAAGACCCGTACCGGAACGACGGTGCGGTCCTCGTCGGCTTCGAGTTCCTGAACGAGCCGCGCCAACACGCCGGGCGGCGGATCGCCATCGGGGAGTTCGAGGACGCTGACGGTGGTGTCGGGATGTTCGCGACGCTGTTGTTGTAACCAGTCGCTCAAGAGCTCTCGTTCGGCCGGCGATGACACCGAGGCCAGCACAAGTGCGTCGTCGGTGGTGGAGAAGCTGGCCATCGGGTCGCCGGCGGTCACGGCTGACCCTTCTTGGCCGGCGCCTTCTTGGCTTGAGTCTTCTTGGCTTGAGTCTTCTTGGCCTGAGCCTTCTTGGCCTGCGTCTTCTTGGCTGTCGACTTGGTCGCCTTCTTCGCTGTGGTCTTCTTGGCTGTCGACGTGGCCGGCGATTTCTTCGCTGGTACAGCCTTGCCGGCCGCTTTCGACGGCGTCTTCTTGGCGGCGCTCTTACGCGCATACGGACCGATCTTCGGAACCGATTCGTGCGGCCAGCTTTTCAGCGTGTCGAGATAGAGTTGCCGCACCTCGGCGATCTTGTCGGGCAGGTTGTCGACGGTCCAGTCGTCGGTCGGGATCGGCGGATACACCACGACGTCGACGGTGCCGGGGTTGAAGGTCGTCGAGTCGCGTGCGGAGATGACCTCCGCGTTGCGGATGACTATCGGCACGACCGGTATGCCCGCCGACATCGCGATGCGGAACGGCCCCTTCTTGAATGGGCCGACCTCGGTGGTGTCCAGACGGGTGCCTTCGGGGGCGATCAGTATCGAGATGCCTTTTTTGGCAAGCTCTTCGATCTTTTTCAGGCTCTCCACCGCGGCCTTGGGGTTGTCCCTGTCGATGAACGCCGCGTCCATCATCTTGCCCATCGTGCCGACGATCGGATCGTTCTCCAATTCTTTCTTTCCGACCGAGGTGAAGTTGGTTTCGATGAGCCGGCCCGCGATGATGGGGTCGACCTGGTTGCGGTGGTTGAAGATGAAGACCGCGGGACGCTTCTTGTGCAGGTTCTCCTTGCCGAGCAGGTTGATGTTCACCCCGGTGGCCGTCAGCAGTGCCCGTCCGAAGGCCGACGTGAAGAAGTTGACGCCGGTGCGCCTGTTGCGGGTCAGCAGGCCGAGGCCGACCGCACCCGCGGCGATCGGCACCATCGAGGCCACCCCCGCGACGGTGCGCAGTTGCGACACCGGGTTGCTGCCGCTGCGACTGCTGAATCTCAGCACGGGCCAACCGCGTTTGGCCGCGACGGCGGCCATCTTGCCCGCCGGGTTGGTGGGCCGCGGATTGCCGACGAGATACATCAGCGCGACGTCCTCGTCGCCGTCGGCGTAGAAATAGCTCCTCGACAGGTCGACGTCGTGTTCGGCGGCGAAGGCCTGTACGGCTCTTGCCTTGCCCGGGCCCCAGATGATCGGGGTCTTCACCTCGCCGGTGATCAACCCGTTGTCGTCGGTCTCGAACTTGTTGCTCAGCACGTTCTTGATGCCGAGGAACCGCGCGACCGGTTCCACCTGCACGGTCAGCGCCGACGAACTGAGCACGACGGTATGGCCGCGCTCCATATGGGCACGGACGAGGTCGCGCATCTCGGGATAGATGCGGCCGATGATCTTCTGCATGAACAACCGCTCGGCGAGTTCGTCGACGTCACCCAGCGAGCTGCCGCGCAGCATGCGGGCGCCTTTGCCGATCAGGTCTTCGAACTCCGAGCGACCGAGTTGGTGGTTGAGGCCCGCTTGCACCATGCCGATGAATTCTCCGACACCCATCTGCCTGCGCCGCAGACGATCTCGGGTCATGATGATGCCGGTGAAGCCGGCCACCAGGGTGCCGTCGAGGTCGAAGAAAGCGCCGACCCGTGGGCCGGCGGGGCTTGCTTGGATTTCGGCGACCGATCCTGGTAGCCGCAGGGTCCGTGGATTCGCGCGTCGTCTCGGCTGGCCGTCTTCGGCGGTCATAGGGCGCTGCTCCCGTTGGGTGAAGGAGGTTGGGGTTCTTGGATATCGGCAACGAATGACGCTGGTATGCAACGCCCTTCGCCGCCAAGAGCGAGCACTTCGTCGAATCCGTCCTGCAGACAGCGCGCGAAGAAGTCACCATCGGTGACCGCGGCGCGGTCGTAGCGTGCCGTGACAGTGATGTAGCCGGCGCGTGACACCAGCACCACCATCATCGCGACTCCCGGCAACGGGCCGAGCCCGTACTGCCGCAGGATCTTCGCCCCCGCGATGAACGTGTCACCGGCGTAGACCGGGACATTGCTCGCCTGCACGTCGGAGTTGACGATGGATCCGGCCATCCCTTCCAGCACGGTGTCGGGCAGCAGGCTGATCAGCGGTGCGATGACACCGACCATGTTCACGGCCCGTTCGTCGCGCTTGCGGGTCATCTGGGAGCGGATGCTCTTGATTCGCCGTTCGGGGTCGGCCACACCGATCGGCGCTGCGAGATTCACTCCGGCGAAACGGTTTCCGCCAGCGGGGTCGTTGTCGGACCTCATGTTGACCGGGACCGCCATCGGCAGCCTGTCGACGGGCACCCCCATGCGTTCGTGGTAGCGCCGCAGTGCCCCGCACAGGCCCGCCAGGTAGGCGTCGTTGATCGACCCGCCGGCCGCCTTGGCCGCCCGGTGGAGGTCACCGAACTCGATGTCGATCGCGTCGCTGCGCGACGACAGGCTGCGGCGCCGCAACACCGGCGACGGCTCTGCGGCGGGCGCGACGACCCGCGCACTCGACATCGCGTATTCGACCGCACCCCCCAGCGAGGCCACCGGATCGCGCACGACGCTTCCCATGGCGCCGGCTGCGCCGAGGAGGGCCTTGCCGATCCCACCGGCGATCGCACCGGGCAGACGGTTGAGCCCCTGCCGCATCAGGTCGTTGGGCGACAGGTCCTGCGGAATCGGCATCGGTGGATCGGCCTCCGGCGCGGGGTCTCGCTCGAAGTCGTAGAGGTTGGCGAACATCTCGACACCGCCGACACCGTCGGTGACCGCATGGCTGAGGTGCACCATCATCGCGGCCCTGCCGCCCGCAAGGCCCTCGACGAGGGTGGCGGTCCACAACGGCCTGGAGATGTCGAGCGGTGACTGCAACGCGATCTCGGCGAGGTCGAGAACCTCACGCAGCGTGCCGGGTTCGGCGACACGCACACGACGCACATGGAAGTCGAGGTTGAAGTCCGGGTCGATGACCCAGCGCGGCGCGACAGTGGGCAGGGTCGGCATCACGACCTTCTGCCGCAACCGCAGTACCTTGCGCGAGGCGTGCTCGAACTGGGTGCGCAGGCGCTCCCAGTCGGGGGTGGTGTCGAGAACCTCCAGCGTCATGATTCCCGAGCGGGTCCGCGGATTGGCCTCGCCACGATGCAGGATCTGATCGACGGGGCCCAGTTCCTCCGGCAGTCCGGCCGCGTCCACGTCTGGCGCATTGCTCACGGCTGCGGCCACCCTGCCATCGTTGGTGCTCCTCCCGACGCTCCGCCCAGTGCTGTACCCACGCTAGTCCGCGGCAACTCAGCGTGACGGTCCTTTGGAAGCGATGTCCAAGCGCGGACCGGACGGTCCGAAGGACATCCTTGTCACCGTGCCCTGGCGCGCCGACGCCGGTCACCTTGTCACTCTGCCCAGCGGTCGTGATTCGCTAGGGTGATTGCGCTGCCCCCGTAGCTCAGCGGATAGAGCAACCGCCTTCTAAGCGGTCGGCCGCAGGTTCGAGTCCTGCCGGGGGCGCTCTGTGCGAATTCGGGTCCGCCCGACACGGCAGCCGGGTGCGGTTGAGCCTGCTCGGCTGTCGCGGTTGGTGCGTGGCGCGGAGTGGTTTGATCTTGAGGCCCGAAACAGGTTTGGTTTTGACGGATCGGGCAATTCTGTTCGGGCAGTTCCTGTCCCAACAATCGAATAGGACCCGGTCCATGATCATTCTCGGCATCATTCTCTTGTTGATCGGCTACTTCACCAGCCTCTCGATCCTCTACACGATCGGCGGGATCCTGGTTGTGGTCGGCATCATCTTGTGGATTCTCGGTGCTGTCGGCCGTCCAGTCGGCTCGCGTGCAGCGGCAGCGCGGAGGCGGTGGTGTCGACCTCGCCCTTCTGCCAGTACCGGCTCTTGGGCTCGAGGAAGATCACCGGGTCCGGTGAGGCGATCGCCTCCTGGATCATCCAGTACCCGTCGTTCGGGGTGGACGGGCTCACCACGCGCAGCCCCGGCGTGTGCGCGAAGTACGCCTCCGGACTCTCCTGGTGGTGCTCGATCGCGCCGATGTGGCCGCCGTAGGGGATGCGGATCACGACGGGCATCGACAGCGCGCCCTCGTGCCGGTAGGTGAGCTTGGCCAGCTGCGTCGTGATCTGGTCGAACGCGGGGAACACGAACCCGTCGAACTGGATCTCGCACACGGGGCGGAACCCG
>JAEZKH010000474.1 GCA_023415515.1 Actinomycetes bacterium | reverse complement strand
CGTCGAGCCGGATTCTGCAGAACCTGACGACAGCGGATTAGTGGAGGACTTGGGGGCCCGGCTTGAGCGCTACAGCGACGAGAACGACCATCCATAGAAGTTGGTCTCGGTGATGTCTGGAACTCATCTATAAGTGCTCTCCCGCAGCGCTATAGGTTAATCGCTTCCGTGACGTGACAGTGGTCGCGGTTGTAGGTGGTGTGCGTTGACCACCGAGATGCGAATCCGCTCCAGTCGATGGCAAGGGGTGTGCCAGCCGATTCGGCTTAAATAATCCTCAAAGTCTTAGGCTAGTAGAAGATTTTGCCTGTAGCTCTGGTGTAGAGAGCGCCCGCGAAACACAAGAATTTGGTTGCGCGCCTTCGTTCACATCGATCTTGCGGTCGCCGAGGAGTGCCCCGATGAGGACGGCATCCCCAATCATGTGGGCGCCGGTGCTGTCTTCTCGAAACCGTGATCGAGGATCGGTTCCGCCGACGCCATGGTGTGGAGCCATCATTGTCGCAACGCAGTCCTGACGGGCACTTCCGATACTGACTGATTGGAGCGAGTTGTCGTGAAGGGCAGGTCGCGTCGCGAAGTGGCTGTGCAACACGGCACTGCACAGTCGCCGCTACGCCGGCGGAGGCTTGTCGCCATTCGCGATATCAACCGTATCTTGAACCACAGTCCACACTGCTTCCTTCGCGGACTCTGAGTGGACTGTCACTTCGACGTAATCAGCCGTAATTGTCGTCGGCCCGAACTGTTTGAGGTTGAAGATATCGCGCAGCCGACGCTGGTAGTCGGCGCCCGCGGGCTTCGAGAACGGCACCTTGACGGTCACGCCGTTACCATTATCTGCAGGCCGTGTGTCCGCAGCGTGGCACGAGATCTTGCCCATCTGTTCGATCCTTGATGTTAGTGAGCACCTCTTCGAGGTCGGTTGTCTGCCTCATTCCTCGAGCAGGCTACGCGGATCCACCCGAAGGAAATCGGCTATCTTCTCTAGCGATTGAAGTGTGAGATTGCGCTCGCCGCGCTCGAGGGAGCTGAAGTATGTGCGGTGGACGCCCATCTTCTCAGCGAAAGCTTCCTGGCTGAAGCCTTGCTCTTGCCGGTGGCGACGCAAGTTGCGCCCCACCACGCGCTGAAGCTGGCCCTCCATAGTGGGAATACGCTGACGCGATTGCTACTTGTAGGTCTACAGACTTATAAGTAGCGTCTGAGCCGACCGAGAGTTTGCTGTGGGCTCTGCCAAGTTCATCCTCAGGGGGTAAGCCAGCATGATCGTCGCAGATGGCAGCCACCATGTAGGCAGTCCGGCAGCAGTCCGCAAGGCGGTCAGGCGACTCGGTCTACGGTCGAGTCTGGTCGCTCTCGTAACACTTGCGGTCGCGTCTTGTGCGGAAGAATCCGCCGATGGGAGGTGGTCGGCCCTTCCCCATACCATGGGCTGCGCGGTCGAGCAGTCAGGCGCTGCTCAGTCGCCGCCTACATCGCTTCGGGTCCAACGGGCAACCTTCCGACATCAGGACGGTCAGCAGCTCGCGGTATCACTGACCTTTCCTGACCGAGTACCAGCAGCGCCTCGAACACTCGCTGGTTCGAACAGTCGGCTACAAGCCGCGCCGGGCAGTGTGGGCTATAGCATCCTCGTCACCCCGAGGGACTCTCCCGACGCAGATCCCTTCATCGTGATCGACTCGCCCGAATCGGCCTCCGGTAAGGATTGGACCGCCACACCCGGTTCGACGTCCCCAGATCCCCATGCCAACCTTCTGAAATCAGTGTCCAGCGACGGTGACACTCTCACGGCGGTTGTCGACGTCGACGGGCACGATAACGTGCTCGGTGACGATCAGTTCGAGGCGGACATCAGTGTGGTCATGATCATCACCGGAGAATCACCAGCAGAACCCGTAATGCTCAAGGCTCAGGAGTGCGCATGGAATCACGAAATGAGTTCCACCGCATCGGTACAGCCGCCAATTTTGGTACCAGAACAGGCTGATCCCGGTTCGACGCGGTCCACTGCTGTCAGTGGCTTGCCATCGGGCCACAAGCGGACCATCGCCGACTTTATCCGCGAAAACGGCATCAATGAAACTGCTGTGAAGCGTGGCGATGCGGGCGCGCCGAACCTCGATCTTCCGTTCCCCCCTGGATGGCAAGACGCCGCAAGTCGCACTCCAGACAATGCATTCGGCGCGATCATGTCGACCGACTCGCCAGGCGCTACTCCTGCCACCATCGTCGCGATCTTCTCGAAACTCACGTGCAACGTGGACGTCGCAAAGCTTTTGGAATACGCCCCAGGCGAAATTCAGAACCTGCCGGGATATGTCGGCCCCGAAACCGGTACGCCCACCACCCTTGGCGGGTTCAACGCGGTTAGCATTGGCGGCTCCTACATGAAGGACGGTGTAAAGCGCATCGTCGCCCAGAAGACTGTGGTGATCCCGGGCCAGGGCGGCGTCTATTTGTTGCAGCTGAATGCCGATGGCACGCCAGCCCAGCAATCCTCCCTGGAGACCGCCACTACAGTTATCGACGAGAAGACGGTCATCCGCCCGTGAAAATGCTCCGAGGGTTTGGCAGGTACACCGATTCTGCCGTCGCGATGGCGTATGGAGATGATGACTGAGGAGCGCATGCAGAAATCTCCCCATATATGGGCCAGGCGGCGGTACCGCATTCCGAATCCTCTCTTCTGCAGAACGACAGCGCGTCACGGAAGGATGAACCGCTCGGGCGGAGGAAGGTTCCTCTGCAGGAAGGGGCGAGCTATGGATCGTGAACGTCGTTTGGGACTGCCTCGCGGCGTCGTGAAGAGAATTGTCTATGCCTGGGGTTGCGGAGATTCGCTGCAACAGATTGCGAATGACCTTACGGCAGATGGGATTGCCACTGCTGATGGAACAGTCAAGTGGGAAGCCTGGATGGTGGAAGCGATCCTCGAAGCACCGGAATGCTGATTTCTCTCATGCAGGCCCTGCTGCGGCTCCAGCAGGCACACAAGATGGCGTGATCGAAGGCGCTAGCACCAATGGTCTCGGGCTATCGAGGTCGGCATTCACCGGCGGGTAGTCCGTCGAGGTGATCACCTAGCCATGCCGCGATGTTGTTGATGGCGTCGACGCCATCAACGAAGGAACCGGAGTTTGGTTGAGCTGCAAGGGCAACTGATCGCGCTCATCGAAAGTCCTCAGGTGTGCTCAGCGAAATTCCTCACCTGTGAGCAGCGGTCAGTGTAGTTGTTGGCGGGTGCCGGTGGTGGTTCGGCGTAGCGTTTCGGCGGCGGCTTGGTGGTCGCGTAGGCGGTAGGACTCGCCGTCGAGGTTGATGACCACCGAGCGGCGCAGCAGGCGGTCGAGCATGGCGGCGGCGACGGTGGTGTCGCCGAGGATATCGCCCCAGGCGCCGACCCCGCGGTTGGTGGTGATGACGATGCTGGTCTTCAAATACCGTTGGGACACAACCTGAAACAGCGCTGATGCGGCCTCTGCGGGTAGCGGCAGGTACCCAAGTTCATCGATGACCAGCAGGGTCGGTCCGGCGTAGAAGCGCATGGTGGTGGCCCAGCGTCCCTCGATCGCGGCACGGTGGCAACGGGCGGCCAGATCCGCGGCGGTGGTGAAGTACGTGCGGTAGCCGGCATGTGCGGCAGCTCTGGCGAGGCCGACGCTGAGGTGAGTTTTGCCGGTGCCTGGTGGGCCGATGAGCAAGATGTTGGTCGCGGTTTCCAGGTAGCGGCAGGTGCCCAACTCGTCGATGAGCTTGCGGTCGATCCCGGCGGCGGCATCGACATCGAAGTCGGCCAGGGTGGCCGGGGTGGGCAGGCAGGCGAACCGCAACCGGCCCGCCAGCCGTCGGGCGGTGCTGGCCTGGACCTCGACGGCCAGCAGCCGCTCCAAGGCGACGGTGAGCGAGAGCCCTTCGGCGCTGGCCTGGTCCAAGACGGCGGGTAAGGCTTCGGCGGCGGCGGCCAATTTGAGCTCAACCAGATGTGCGCGCAGCTGCTGGTAGCGACTCGCGGCTGCCGACGGTGCCTCCTCGGCGGTGGCCGTAGTGGTCTTCGGGGTGCGTGGAGTTGGGGTCATTGGATGGTCCTGTTCTGGGCGGCCCGCTCGTAGGCGGATAGGTCGATGACGGTGGAATTGGTTGATGGAGTTGATGTTTGGAGTGTTTCTGCATCGAGCCGCAGTAGTTGTGCGGCAGCGGCTTTGGCCGCCGGACCGGGTGGGATGCGTTCTTTGCGGCGGTGCGGTCGTGCGGTCGTGGCGGTGGCCATTGCCGCGGTGTCCAGGGCGATGACATGGCCGCTGTCACGCACCATGACCCCGAGCCCGTCGGCGGCCATCCGGTGTCGGGCGACCACGATCCCGCTGGCGGTGGCGATGTCGCAGAACTGGCCACCGACAGGATGGCTGACCACGACCTGAGCCGTCGCCAGTTCCGGGGGCACCGAGTAACGGTTACCGCGATAGGACACCAACGCCTGCCGCGATGCCGTGCGGGTCTCCGACACGATCACCGGATAGGGCTGTGCTGGCACAGGCGCCAGCGGCTCGGTCTTGGCCACCACAGCGAACCGAGGACCGGCCGTCGGCGGTGGCCCGCAGCCGTGTGTCGCCGCGCACGGCGGCGAAGCGATCCAGGCTCACCTGAGCCTGCTCCACGGTGGCCTCGTCGGCCAGCGTCCGCCACCAGCGCTGCCCCGCAGTGTGATTGACCTTTTCCACCACACCCTTACGGTTGCCCCGCCGAGCCGGGCAGATCGCCACCGACACCCCGTAGTGCTTGGCCACCCCGGCGAACGACGCGGTCACCCGACCCGAGCCGGGATCACACACCGTGGCCATCCGGTCAAAACGCCACACCCGCGTGACCCCGCCCAGGCCGCGGGCCACGCGGTCCAGGCCGGCGACCAGGTGCGGCTGGTCTTCCGAGGGCGCCAGGGCTGCGCGCCACTTGCCGGAATGCGCTAGTGAGCCCACCAGCAGATGCGCGGTCTTGCCCCACCCCCAGGATGCCGGCGGATCGGGCAATTCCAGCCAGTCCCATTGGGTTTCATCACCCGGGGCGTGTGGGATCACCGCGTTCGGGCGCTGTGTGGCCGTGCGGCACGCCTCGCACACCGGACGCAGATCCCGGGTCCGAATGTTGCGCGTCAGGCTCTGATAAGACAGGCCGAACCCCAACTGCTCGAGCTCGTCGAACAGGGTGCGCGCCCACAGGTGCGGGTCCTCGGTCAACCTCGCGGTGACGTAGTCGACGAACGGATCGAACGGGTCCGGACCGCTGCGGGCACGGACCCCCGGTTCGCCGTCACCGGCCAGATATTTGCGGACTGTCTTGCGGTCGAAACCAGTGTGGCGGGCGATCGCTGAGATCGACCAACCACGACGGCGTAGGGCATGTACTTCCACATCGTCCTCCCATGTGAGCATGAGAAAGCGGGCCTCCTTCGGTGGAGCAACTGGCGTCAGACACCAGCAGCTTCGAGGGAGGCCCGCCCTTCTCGGCGGAGCCACACGGGTGGGGAATTTCGATGAGCGTCAGTGGGGAATTTCAGCGAGCGCGGTCACAACGGCGACCCTTCCCCTCGACGTCGCGACGACGCCGAACTGACGGACGAGGTAGTTCCCGCTCTCATCCGGTCCCCACCCACCCTTGTATCGACTGTCGGGGAGGGTGCCCAAACCCCAGCGTTGACCGGACGCGATTTCGCCCATCAAGCCGTACACCTCGTCACCGACCGTATCGCAGGCCAAGAATGCTCCGTATCGCGCTTGAGCAGTCAAGGTCCACCGTGTCTGTCCGAAAGCAGTGAAACCCGGTCGGACGTGTTGCGATTCGACTGTCGGTGCGTCGCCCGCTTCGTCGAGTACTGACTGGACCTTCGAGGCAGCAGTCAAAGGGGCGCCGAGCGCCGCCCATAGTTCTTCTGCTGCGGCATTGTCAGATTGCGTGATCGCCGCCCGCACGTTTTTCTCGACGGCTGGCGAATCTACTTCGCGCACGGCGGCGACGGCCAGCGGCACCTTGATTGTCGACCATCCAGGCCATGACTCCTCATCCCCGAGCAATACGGCTTCGGATGCGCCGACAGGTTGAATCGCGAGTCCAACTTCTGCGGGAAGGCGCTTCGAGAAATATCTGACCGTCTGACCAACCCAGCAGAATGTCCTCGCACGCGTTGGTTGTGATCTGGCTGTTGTGATTTGGAGTGATATCAGCGTGCGCGTGGGCTGAGAGTCCGATGGCAAGTGCGACGGCGACGCCGCCGACGAGTAATCGATCTGTCTTCATGTCACCTCCTTTTGGCCGCGCACTGTTCGGCGGTTCGCTCGGAGCGGTGGTTGATCGAGCAGGCACCGTGCTGCCACACGGTGGCACCGCCTGGCGACTGTGTTGGAAACACGACACCAGACTCGACGAGCGCCTTGTATTCGACGGCGCGCTGCTCGGCCTTCCGCTTGTTGTCTTGCACGCCCCACAAGACGACCGCCACGATGCCGATCATGTAGGGCACCTCGAAGAGCCATGCCGGGCTCATGGGCGTGCTCGGCGCGCAAGGTGCGTTCGGCCCGCAGTACACCTACGCCGCGCAGCAGGCGGCCGCATCGAGCGGCGGTGTGCCGCAACCGTATGCGCTCGGTCCCGCAGCATTGCAGCCTGGTGGCGCCTACCCGGGCGACGCGGCGCTGCTGGCCAACGTGCCCGCAGGTCGGTACTCGCAGACGCAGGCGGCCGACCTCACCAAGGGCATCACTGACTGCTCGAGCGCGGTCGAGGATCTGGTCAACATCCTTGACGGGCGCCCGACTGCTGGCCGGAACATGTCGACGGGCAACGAGGCTGAATGGCTGACGCAGCACGGTTTCCTGCCGACCAATCAGCCGATGCCTGGCACGTTTCAGGTGGGATTCAACTCGGGCCACACGCAGGCGACACTGCCGGGCGGTACACCGTTCAACTGGGGTAGCGACTCGTCGGCCGCGAACGCTGGTGTCGGTGGTAGTGGCGCATGGGACCCCGCGTTTACCCAGCACTTCTATCGCCCTGTCGGCCAGACTGGCGGCGATCAACGCAGGCGGCAAGGGCGCTGGACAGACGGGCGCGTCGTCGGTCACGAAACACAACGAGATTCACGCCACGAATAACCGCGCCACAGAGGACGGCACCGGCCGCGACATTCAGCGCGCACTCGGTGCGGTCCGGGCTGCGAGACAACCGCGGTGAGCCGGCTACTCCGGGAAGTCTGTTTGCGAATCCGCAACGTGCGGCGTAAGCACTGCTGCCGCGGCGCGGTGCAACGCGCCGGCTTGATCCCGCAGCTGCGCGGTGAGTTCGGCACTGCGGCGCTGAATGCGGTAGGCGCGCGAAAAGGCCTCTCTGACTATGCAACTTGCGCTGTCAACAGGTTCGCATTCGCCGTCCGAATTCCCTTCGGGGCTATGTGCCGACGATGCCGTCGTTTGTTGGTCGCGCACCGATCACTCCTCGATTGGCGGCTACTTCAAGTTGTGCGTGAGGGCCAGCTAGCGTTGCGACGAGTCGGCCAGGCGCACCCTCCCCTTGGCACCGCCTGGCAGACTCCCCGTAGGTGACGGGCGCGGCGGCTCGAAGCCACCCGCACCTACTCGTTAGCGCATTTTTTCCGGTCTGACGTCCCGCTGTTCGTGTTTCGGACAATGCAACGAAGATGCGTCGGTATCGGACACGTAAATATCCTCTGCTGCTTGCGATCTCGCTAGAGCGACACGTGTGCGCGCCGGGATGGAATCATCACGCGCGCGAACGCTGGGGGATGATGCAAAGTCGTTGCAAGAGTAAGAACATAGGGAAACCCCTAGTTTCGCTGAATTTGATCTTGTGCCTAGTTTCGCTCGCAGGCGGTGTTCACCTCCCCGTGTGCCGCCTCCTCGGCCCGCCGCGACCACCCCCCGGCGGGCCGAGTCCGCATCGGACGCAAGCGCGTATTGCAACCCGTAAAGCCTGCACCATACAGATTGCCACGGCTGTCTACTGCCCGCAGTACAGCGACCTTTGAGCGCCAGGACGATTCGATGAACGGCAGTGGGACAGCCGCGAGCTTTGTCTGCATGTTGATGTCACTCGTCGCCACGTGCATCGCTGCGCAAGGGTGACCAATCATATTCGGCGGCGGCGACAACGAAGATGATGCCACTGTCGTGCCGGTTGGGGTTGACGTACTCGGTTGCACTGCGACCGATGATGTCGAGGTAAGCCGCTTCGATATCGTCCAATTCAGCGACAAGACTTTCTGCATAGGTCTGGTGACGAGTCATACGACGCGAAGATGCCGAGTCCCGTCACGCCTGCGTCGCTCAACGCTCGATTGGATATCGGGAGTCACTTCGGTGGGCTGCGCGGTACGAAGCTCAGCGCCGAAGGTGAGCGCGTGAACATCGCTTACGGGGATCGCCAATTCGTGGGCGATAATGGCCGCGTTCACTGTAGGAGTACTGAAAACCTGTGGGAATACTCTGGACATCTCATAATTCGACATTCCGCCAGGCTCCGATGAGCGAAATCCCCTCTGTGACAACGTGATACAGGCCTGCCGATAGGCCCAATCCGACATGCGGCCGCACTTATGGACGGCGTAGGTCAACGCCATCGCGGACACCTTGAATGAGTCCCGGGCATCTAACAGTTCAGTGACGTTCGCGTTGTAACGCACATACTCCACAAGACTTGCTTCAGGCATCAAGAATTCAGATGCGAAGGCATCAGCTTCGCGTTCATGCGCGACTGTTTCAGCGGGCTCCGCGGAGTGCAGGATTAAATGGCCGAGTTCGTGTGCGAGATCAAATCGTATGTGCTCTGGAGTCTTTCGACGTGCGAGGAAGATATACGGAACGTCATCACGCCAGATCGAGTATGCGTCAACAGCGTCGGCGAATGGTGGCAATGTGTAGACGCGGATGCCTCGCGATTCGCATAACTGCACAAGATTGGGCAGCGGCTTGGTGCCGAGTCCCCACATGGCACGAAGTGATTGAGCTGCCGTCTTGGCATCCTGACCGTCGAACATCGGCACGTCGAGCTCGGGCAAGACGAAGCGCGCCGATATCCACCTGTCTATCTCGACTCCGGCGACGCCGGCGGCGACGGCGGCCTCGCGGTGTCGAGCAGTCGCTCGCCGCTGTGCTCGGAAGCTGACATCGGAAGCGCAGAACGTCGGTGAACCGCCCCGCTCAAAATAGTCCTGAGGGAAGTCGACCGCAGCCGCCAACGCGGCGGCGACCGCGGCCGGGGCACCCTCCGTCTCATACCTGGTGATCATTCGAGGGCCCACCGCAAGGCGTTGAGCAAGTTCGACTTTCGTTAGCCCACGCCGCATCCGGGCGATTCGGACGCGGTCCGGATCGAGCCGCTCAGCTCGCCTCGATAATCCGGAAGTCGACATCCTGACCTCCTACGTCGAGCGGACGCCGCGCGGCGGCCGGCGGTTCCCAATCTCGAAGTATTACACGCACGACCCAGCCCGTGAACTGGCCCTGCTCAGGGTCGAACCCGGCAGGCTTCGACACTTCCATCCGGACCCCGTTTTCAGCACGGTGGTAGACCAAGAACCAGTTGCCAGCCGGGGGCGCCGAACCGTCGCCCGACAACAGTGACGGTTGCCGCAGTGCCTCGACTGCAAACAGCGGGATCGTTTGGGTCACGGCCTCAGCTGTGCCCACCCCCTTCCTGCGCGCGGCCATCGGGCCGGACGCATGCTCGGCGACACCGGTCGCGGCGTCGCCGCCAACAGTCGACAGCT
The DNA here is from genome assembly GCA_023415515.1 of Actinomycetes bacterium. Classification (GTDB taxonomy): domain Bacteria; phylum Actinomycetota; class Actinomycetes; order Mycobacteriales; family Mycobacteriaceae; genus Mycobacterium. The sequence continues at coordinate 13 of JAEZKH010000474.1, read as the reverse complement.
TGAAGGGCAGTTT
>JAEZKH010000240.1 GCA_023415515.1 Actinomycetes bacterium | reverse complement strand
ACGACCACGACCACGACCACGACCACGACGACGACCACGACGCCATCGTCGAGTGCCGCGCCGCCGTCCCCGACGGAGAAGAGCATCAATCCCACCGGCGGTAATCTGTTCACCCCCGACATCAAGGCCCCGCCTGCGCCGACCGAACCGCCCGGCGTTCACCGGAACAACTAGACGAGGGGACAGCCATTGTGAGCAACGTCAAGGATCACAAGGATCACAGGCCGGTGATGGCGATCGCCTGCGGCGCAGCACTGATCGCGATAGGCGCCGTGGCCAGTGCGTGCGGTAGCGGCAGCGAACAGGCGCCGTCGTCCGGCACGACCACGACGACGACTGCGACCACATCGCCGTCGAGCGCTGCGGCCCCCGCACCGACGGAGAAGAGCATCAACCCGACCGCCGGTAATCTGTTCACCCCCGGAGTCACCGCCTCCCCGGCGCCGAACGTGCCGCCCGGGCAGCATCCGGGTATCAACGGCGTGTCCTGAGCCCGACACGGGAGACCTTGCGTCGACCTGCTAGCGACCGTAGATTGTATTTTATATTCACTTTGACGGTCAGCGAGAAGGATCCCGATGCCGCGTACAGAATTCCACCGCGAACTTCCCGTGAAGGCTTCGGCAGAGGACTCCTGGGCCGCGATGGTGGATGTTCCGCGACTGGTGAGCTGGGTGTCGATCGTGGAGGACGCGGTCGAGGTCGAAGCGCTGCGCACATACACAGCTGTCCTGATGGACCGCCTCGGCCCCTTCAAGCTGCGGGCAGACCTGGACGTCACCGTGAGCGACGTCCACGAAGGCACGTCGCTAAAGGTGCGCGCCGTCGGTGAGGACCGGAGCGTGGGATCGAGGCTGCTGGTCCTGGCCGACCTTCGGGTCACCCCGACCGAACACGGCTCGTCGATCGTCGTCGACGGGGTCTACGAGGTCACCGGCAAGGTGGCCAGCATGGGATCGGGCACGATCAACAAGAAGGCCCAGAAGATCCTCGACGAGTTCTTCGGCGCCGCCAGCGATGAGCTCGGCGAGGCCTGATGCTCCCAGCTTTTCGTCTCGCGAGGCCGCGCACTCTCGACGAGGCACTCGATGCGATCGGTGACGAGAAAGTGCCCTATTGCGGTGGCACCGAACTGCTGCTGGCCATGCGGGCCGGGCTGCACCGGCCCGAGACGCTCGTCGACCTCAAGAAGATCGACGACCTTTCCGGCGTCAGACGTGACGGTGACGTCGTCGTCATCGGCGCCGCGGAGCGGCACATGGATCTCGCCACACATCCGCTGCTGCTGCAGCACCTGCCGATGCTGGCCAAGGTCGAAGGCGCGGTGGGGAATGCACGCGTGCGCGCACAGGGGTCTATCGGTGGCAACCTGTGCTTCGCCGAGCCGAAATCGGATGTCGCGACGGCACTGGTCGCCCATCGCGCCAGCGTGACAGTCGTCGGCACGGGCGGACGGCGCAGGGAGGTCGCCGTCGAAGACTTCGTCGCGGGCCCGTACTGGGCGGACAAGGAGTCCGACGAACTGCTTCTCGAAGTCACGGTGCCGATTCCGGCACAGGGATCCAGGGCGGTGTACATGAAATACCAGACCGCTGAGCGCCCGACGGTGGGCGTCGCGCTGTTGGACGACGGCAGGGGCGGCTGCCGGCTGGTGGTGGGCGCCGTCGGCGAGGTGCAGATGCTGTTCGCGTTCGGCAACCCGAGCGAAATCGATCCCGAAGCGGTTGCCGCACAACTGGATCCGACGCCTGACCTCACCGGGTCGGACCGCTACAAGCGCCATGTCGCCGCGACCTACATTCGTAGAGCGGTGCACGCCCTAGGGGAAGCCGCATGAGCGCAACCGAGATGTCCGTCGTGGACATCAGCCTGTTCGTCAACGGGATTGCGGTTCAACGCCCGGTCGCACCGCGAACACTGCTCGTCGACTTCCTCCGCGAGGACCTCGGCCTGACCGGGACCAAGGTCAGCTGCGAACTACAGGTGTGCGGCGTGTGCACGGTCCTCGTGAACGATCGGCCGGTCAGTGCATGCACCTTTCTCGCCGTCGACGCCGACGGCGCCCGCGTGCGCACCGTCGAGGGCCTGGCCGAGGGCGGTTCGCCGAATACGCTGCAGGAGTCGTTCATCACCCATCACGCGCTGCAGTGCGGGTTCTGCACACCAGGATTCCTGATGATGTCGACCGCGCTGCTCGAATCCGATCGCGCTGTCGACCGCGACGAGATCGTCGAGCACCTCGAAGGAAACATCTGCCGCTGTACCGGATATCAGCCGATCATCGACGCGGTCGAGGCCGTCGCCGTACAGAAGAACTCATGCCGGGCACGCCGCGACGGCGCGTGCGATGGGAGGCGGCCATGAGCATCGACCTGCCCGCATCCTCGCATGACGTGCGGTCGAGTCACGTCGGCGACCACACGACCGTCGGACGCCCGGTACGACGCCGCGATCTGGTCGAGAAAGTGCTCGGAACCGCCCAGTATGCCGTGGACATGACGATGCCGGGCATGCTGCACGCCAAGGTCGTGCGCGCCGACCGCGCACATGCCAGGATCCTTGAGATCGCCTGTGACAAGGCGCTTTCACTGCCCGACGTGGTCGCGGTTGTGACCGCTGCGGATCTGGAGAACCTTTTCCCGAGGTTCGGCCACATCACGTCCGACCACTTCATCTTGGCCACCGGAAAGGTGCGGTATTTCGGGGAGCCCGTTGCCGTGGTCGTGGCGGAGTCTCGCACCGCCGCCGCGGACGCGGCCGATCTGGTCGAGGTGAGCTATGACGACCTGCCGACTGTCATGTCGGCGACCGAAGCCCTTGCCCCCGGCGCTCCCTTGATCCACGAAACCACCTACGCCCCCACGGCGGACGCGACGTTCAGAGAGCTGACCGACTCCGAAGGCGGCTCCGCGCCGGAACTGACGAACGTCGCTCACGAGGTGAACATCGGCTGGGGTGACGTCGACGCGGCGTTCGCCGAAGCCCATCTGGTTGTGGAGGGTACGACGCGCTACCCGATGCTCTACGCGTACGCGATGGAGCCGTACAACGCGGTCGCCGCCTACGGTGACGACGGCCTCACGGTCATCACCACCGCGCAGCACCCGTTCATGGTTCGTGACGACCTCGCGCGAATCTTCGGTCTTCCGCTGGCTCGTGTACGGGTCACGGTGCCTTACCTCGGCGGAGGGTACGGGTCTAAGTCCTACACGAAGGTCGAACCGCTCGCGGCGGTCGCGTCGTGGCTCGTGGGGCGACCGGTGAAACTGATGCTGTCCGTCGACGAGGCCATCTACACGACGCGGGTCGACGACGCAGTCGTCAACGTACGCAGTGCTTTCGATGCCGACGGCCGGATACTCGCCCGCGAGTTCGACGTCGTGATGGACTCCGGCGCCTACGCCGACAACAGCCCGTTGGTGCTGGCCAAGTGTGTCAACCGGTGTTTCGGCCCCTACCGGGTGCCGAACCTGCGGGTGCGCGGGCGTTCCCTGTACACCAACACGTCGCCGGCCTCGTCCTATCGAGGTTTCGGTGCGCCGCAGGGTAATTTGGCCGGCGAGACGAACCTCGACCAGGCCGCCGACAAGCTCGGAATCAGCCGTGTAGACATCCGGCGCCGCAATCTCGTGCGACACGGAGAGGAGATACTGCCGGGCAACCGCGGCATCGACGCTGATCTCGTCGCCGATCTCGACATGGTGGTGGAATCTCTCGAGCGCGGCCGCAAAGCCGCCGATCATTACGGAATCGGCTTCGGGGTAACGGCTTCCGACGCCGGCGCGTACCCGATATCCACCGCTCAGGTCCGCGTCGAAACAGATGGCTCTGTCATTGTGTTGTCGGGCAGCACGGAAATGGGCCAAGGCAGCCGATCACTGTTGGCCCAGATCGCCGCCGAGGAGTTCGGCATCGGGATGGACAGGATCTCGGTCGTGCAATCCGACACGGCGGGCTCCGCCTACGAGCGCACGACGGGTGCCAGCCGCACCTCGACGCTCGCGGGGCTCTCATTGCAGCGGGCATGCGCCGACGCCAGACAGAAGCTGCGCGCCATGGCGGCCGAACTGTGGGCTTGTCCTGCGGACGCGGTCAGCGACGCGCCGGGCGCGGTGTGCGGACCCGACGACAAAGTGCTCGACTTCGGCACCGTAGTGCGTAAGTGGTTCGGTGGTTCGGCCGGCGAGGTCACCGGCGTCGGCCTGGTCCGGCGCGAAGGGGTGACGAGGGAGATGCCGCCGTTCTGGGAGACCGGCACCGTGGGGGTGGCCGTCGAAGTCGATCCCGACACCGGCTATGTCACCCTCGACCAGCTCGTGACATGCGCCGACGTCGGGTTCGCGATCAACCCGCAGGCGGTGGAGGCCCAGGATCTCGGCGCCGCCACCCAGGGGCTCGGCGCCGCGCTCTACGAAGAACTGGTCTACGACGGCCCCCAGCTCGCGAACGCCAACGTGGTCGATTACCGCGTGCCGCGCGCGGGGGACGTGGCGCGCCGGATCGACCTCATGTTGGCCGAACGCCGCGACGGCGTCGGACCGTATGGCGCCAAGGGAGCCGGCGAGGGGCAGCTGAACCCGATCGGCGGCGCGGTGGCGTCCGCGATCGCACAGGCCGTGGGTCGATGGCCCACCAGATTGCCGCTGACACCCGAACGGGTGTGGCGGCTGCTGAACGATCTGCCCGAAGAGGGATAGACGCTCCGGACGGGGGAATCAAGGATCGACTATCCAATATGCAACACTCACAGGAACAGACGAAGTCACCCGAGCAAATGGGCCGTCAGGCCCGAGACGAGGCTTGAAGAGCATGGCACGCACGATCGAGTTCGAGGTTTCGGAGCAGGACGCCAAGGTCCTCGGCAACATTGCGGAATCCGTGCGCGGCACGTTCCAGACCGTCGAAGACATGACCCAGTCCTTCATCCGCGAGGCAATCGTTCAGGGCGTCTTCCGCCCCGGCCAACGGCTGAACCTCGACACGATCGCCGGTTCGCTCGGTGTCAGCCGGATGCCCGTGCGGGCAAGCCTGCGCCAGTTGGAGAACGAAGGCCTGGTCCGAATCCACCCGTATCGCGGCGCCACCGTGTCGGTGCTCAGGCCCGACGAAATCGCCGAGATCTACGAGCTCCGGATCCTGCTCGAGTCCTACCTGCTGAAGCTGGCGATCCAGTCGATCGACGACGAACTCGTGGATCGTCTCGAGGCCATCGTGGAGGATCTGGAGAATGCCGAGGAGCTGAGCGAGCGCCTCGACCGGCGCTACCAGCTGTATGAACAGCTCTATCAGCGGGCCAACCGGCCGCGGGCACTGGCTCAGGTGAACAATCTGCGCGGAGCGGTCGGACGATATCTGCTGCTGCAGCGCGTCGACGAGCAGCACAGCCATGAAGAGCTCATCAGCCACCTTCGCAAGCGCGACGCCAAGGCCGCCACAAGCTGGTTGGTCAAGCATCTGCAAAAAGTCTCCGACAAGTTGCAGGCGATCGTCGCCAACGAAGAGAAGCCCTCGACCTAGCCCTACAACGGCGCGGGCGCACCCACGCTCGGACCTCGACAACCGATCGGCCATCTCCGGTTGAAGCGCGCCTGCGAAGCGCGCTGTCGGCTCCGCTGAACCTCCAAGTCCCAGCAGATATCGGTTGCAAGATTCTGTATCCAAGATAATCTATTCGAGTTCGGTCAGTGGAGGCCTGAGGAGGCCAGGTGGCAGAGGTTTCGTTCGGTGTTCGGGTGCCCAATTCAGGTCCGCTGACCTCTGTCGACAACATCACCCGCGCTGCCACCGAAGCCGAACAGATGGGATTCGACTCGATCTTCCTTCACGACCACGTGGTGTGGAGTACGGCGATGCACCGTCACCACATATCGTCCGGGGCGCACGAAGCGCTGAGCGACGACCAGTCCGCCGATTTCTTCGAATCGCTCACCACGATCGGTTATCTGGCCGCGAAGACCTCGAGGGTGCGCATCGGCGTCGCCTGCCTGATCATGCCCACCCGCAACCCGATCTACGCGGCCAAGCAGCTGGCCACTCTCGACCACCTGACCGAGGGACGCCTGATCGCAGGCGTCGGCCTGGGTTCGAAGGCCTCCAAGGAATCGAGCGAGTTCGACGTCTTCGGTGTGCCGTTCTCGGCGCGTGCGCAGATGACCGACGAGTACGTCGAAGCGATGCGGGCGATCTGGACCGAGCCGTTGGCCTCCTACTCCGGCCGCTACATCGAATTCAAGGACGCCGAGATCTTCCCGAAACCGTTGCAGAACAACGGTCCCGAGGTATGGGTCGGCGGATGGACAGACGCCGCCGCCCGGCGAACGGGGCGCATCGGTGACGGGTGGGTGCCGGGTTGGTTGTCACCCACCGAAATGGCCCGCGGCGCAAAGCTTGTCGCCGACACCGCCCGCGAGCACGGTCGGCGTCCGGACGACATCACGATCGCCGTGGAAAAGCTCACCGTGATCGACACCGATCACGACGCTGCCATGGCTCGTGCTCTTCCCACAGTCGAGACGAGCTCGAAGACCTACGAACGCGACGTCGATCAGCTTCAATTCGCGCTCGACCGGCACATCTTCGGATCGGTTGAGGCGGTGCAGCGTCGCGTGGAGGAGTTCGTCGATGCCGGTGTCACTCACTTCGAGTTGAAGTTCATCTATCCCACGATGGACGAGCTGACCCGACAGATGGAGCTGTGGGCCGAGCAGATCCTCCCGAAGTATCGCTGATCCGAAGGGACGAAACATGGTGAAACACCGGCTCTTCCGCGTCATCGCAGCTGGACTCGTCGCAAGCGTTGCGCTGGCCGGTTGTGGCTCGAAGTCGTCGTCCGGCGGAGACCCGCAAGGGGCGTGGGCACCGTCGAAGGACATCGACTGGATCGTCCCGTACAGCCCCGGCGGTGGATTCGACGTCTACTCGCGCGGCATCGCAGAGGTGATGCAGAAGACGCAGCTGCCGGACGGCACCAGCGTGGTGATCCGCAACATGCCGCCGCTGCCGCAGGGCATCACCCAGACCTACACGGCGAAGCCCGACGGTTACACCATCGGAATACTGCCGATGCCCGCAGCGATCGCGCAGCAGATCCAAGACCCGGATCTGGCCAAATGGGACACCGAGAAGTTCACCGTACTCGGCAGCGTCGACGAGAACGCGTATGTGGTGTACGTGGCGGCGAGTTCGCCGTACCGCACGATCGAGGACCTGATCAACAAGAAGGGGCTGCGTACCCTGACCGTCGAAGAGGGTTCGTCGTCGGCGCTGGCCGGCCTCGCGACTATCAAAGCACTCAACCTCGACGCGAACGTCACATACGGCGCTGAGGGATCGGCCGATGTCGTGACGGGACTGCTGCGCGGCGACGCCGATTTCATCGTGTACGGATCGACCGACCTCACCGGGTTCGTCGAGTCCGGTGACATCAGGCCGTTGCTGTTCCTGGGCACCGAAGACCAACGGCCGCAGAGCCTCCCATGGCTGAAGGGGGTACCCAGCGCACAGTCGAAGGGATTCGCCGACCTCAGCGGTGCCGTGACCGAGCTTCGACTCATCGTGGCGCCGCCTGAACTGCCCGACGGAGTGGCCACTTATCTGCGCGACGCCACCTTCAAGACGATGGGCAGCCCCGAGTTCGTCGAATGGGCGAAAACCGCCAAGCGGCCGATCATTCCACGCGACTGGCAGGCCGCAACAACGGTCATGAAGAAACAGGTCGAGCAGATGAAGGAACTCGTCCCCACGCTGTCGAACTGAACGCACCATGGGATTCTTGAGCGCGCTGCCCGACGCGCTGTCCTCGATGGCGAACTGGGCTTTCCTCGTCGCGTTTCTGGTCGGCTGTGCCAACGGCATGCTGACGGGCCTGTTGCCCGGCCTTGGCGGTTCGGTCGGGATCGCGCTGATGATCCCGTTCACCTACAACATGGACACCCATACCGCGATGGGTCTCTTCATCGCGGCGCTCGCGGGTCAATCGTTCTGTGGGTCGGTCACCGCGATCCTGCTGAACGTCCCCGGGTCGTCGCCGAGCGCGGCAACGACCTTGGACGGATACCCGTTGGCACGGCAGGGCCGCGGCGGGTTCGCGATCGGCATATCCGCGTCGTCGTCGTTCCTCGGCTCGTTCATCGGCACGCTGTTGCTGATCGCGTTGATACCGATCGTGCGGCCCCTGGTGCTGTCGTTCTCCTTCCCCGAATTCTTCATGCTGGGTGTGTTCGGCTTGACGGTCATCGCCATGGCATCTCGCGGCTCGATGTTCAAAGGTGTGGTGGCGGGTCTGCTCGGCGTGCTGTTCTCGTTCGTCGGCTTCGCTCCGGTCGGCGGTGATGTCCGCTACGCATTCGACCAGCCGTCCCTGTACAACGGCTTCGACGTGGTGATCGTCCTCGTGGGCATGTTCGCGGTCACCGAGGCGCTCGAACTGTTGCGAACGAATCAACGTGTTGCGAAGGGGATCTCCGACCTCAAGTTCGGTCACCGGCAGATCTTCGAAGGCGTCGTGTACACCGTCAAGCAGCCGTTCCTGTTGATTCGCAGCTCGCTGATCGGAGCGGGCATCGGTCTCGTGCCTGCCGTCGGAGGAAGTGTCGCCGCATTTCTGGCGTACTTCCAGGCGGCCAGGACGTGCAGGAATCCCCGCTTCGGATACGGGGATCCGCGGGGCGTACTCGCGCCGGAAGCCTCCAACGACGCCAAGGACTCCGGTTCGGCGCTGCCCAGCCTGGCTTTCGGCATCCCGGGCAGCTCCGACTGGGCTGTCGTGATGGGAGCCATGGTGATTCACGGGTTGACCCCCGGCCCGAATCTGATCAGGGAAAGCCCTGACATCGTCTGGATAGCCATCATCGTGCTGAGCGCTGCGAGCTTCTTCACCTCTGCTCTGGGCTTGATGTTCGGGCCGCAACTACTTCAGATCACCAGGATCAAACCGGGCATCCTCTCGCCGTTCGTGCTGATGCTGGCGGTCATCGGCGCCTACGCGCTGAACCTCAGCTCCACCGATGTCATCGCGTCGATCGGCTTCGGCCTGGTGGCCTACGCGATGCGGTCGATCGGCATGCCGATCATCCCCGTCATCCTCGGATTCATCCTCGGGCCACTGGTGGAGAAGTCGTACCTGCAGACGCTCTCCTCGTACGGCGGCGTCAGCGGATTCTTCACCCGGCCGATCTCGATCGGTCTGCTCGTGCTGACGATCGGCGTCCTCGTCTACGAGGTGGTGTCCACCCGCCGAACCGGGAGGCGTGAGCCGGAGGAGGTCGCGCGCGGCGTCCGATCTGCCACGCGGCCATGGTCATTGGCAGTCATGTCGGCGTTCGGGCTTGTCGCTGTCGTTGCACTGGTGATGGCCGCCGATTTCAGTGATCAGGGTCGAACCTTCCCGGTCCTCACCGCAGCCGCACTCGTGGTGCTGATCGCCGGTTACCTTGCCGTCGCCTTGGTGCCCGCTCTGCGCAGCAGGGCGGGCGGGTTGATCGCCGACGGCGGCGGGATGGAGGACATGGTCTCTGCGCTGGAACACGAAGCCGCTGAACAGATCGACTCACAGCATGATTCGCCTCTCGGCGGCCGCGACGGACCGGAAGCGGCTGTGGCTGCGGACGGTGCCCTCGCCGAGCGGGTAACGCTCAGCACTGCCGAACCGGCCGCGGCGGAACCTGACGACGCCGACGATGCCGGCGAGATGGCACGTCGTCTCCGGATGAGCCTGATCCTCGTGGTCGGCCTGCTGGTCGGGATCATCTTGTTCGGAATGGAACTCACCGTGCCGGTGATCTTCGTGCTGTTCCTGCGCGTGGTGACGAGGGAGCGCTGGTTGACGACCGCGCTGACGACCGGGATCTCCTGCGCGGTGCTGTATCTGGTCTTCCACACGCTGCTCGACGTTCCGCTTGAAGGCGGTCTGCTGGTTTCGTACTGAGGCCTGCACGGACACGCGGAATGAGGGAAGGGGATTGATGGGGCGCTCCGGTACGTCTGCACAACGTCCGCCCGGTGTCGGCGCGACGGTCTGGGTGGCTGCTCTCACCGCCGGGTTCATCACATCGGGCATGCAGGGCATCGTGCCCGCGATTCCAGCGATCCGTGATCACTTTGGCTTGGACAACTTCCAGGTCGGCCTCATCACGAGCGTGTATCTCCTTCCCGGCGTGTTCTCGGCGTTCGCCGCCGGAGCGCTCACCGAGCGGATCGGCCCGCGGAAGGTGGTCGTGGGTGGGTTGGCGATATTCGGCTTGGGCGGTCTGTTGCTGATGTTCGTCCACGACCTCGGCACGTTGCTCGCGGTCCGATTCGTTCAGGGAATCGTGTTCGGCGCCCTGCAGTCGATGACTGTCGGCATCATCGGCTCCGTTGCACTTTCCGGCCGGGCGGCACATCGGGATCAGAGTCGGCGCATCGTGGCCATGGCCGCGTCCGAATCGGTGTTCCCGGTGATCGGCGGGATGCTGCTGGCGGTGTCCTGGTTCGCGCCCTTCGCCACGCAGCTGCTCACCCTACCGCTGGCTGCGGTCGCCTGGTTCGTGCTGAAGGACCGCCAGGACGAGCCTCGGAAGGCCAACGACGTTGTCAAAGAATCGATTTGGCATGCTCCCGCGGTCGTCGGCGTGCAGATCCTCGCGGCCGCCCGCTTCATCTTCAAGTTCGCGGTGTTGACTTATACGCCCGTGCTCGCTGTCGACCACGTCGGGATGTCCGCCGCGACGGTCGGGTGGCTCGTTGGTGCTTGCGGGGCCCTTTCGGCGGTGACGGCACTGATGTCGGAGCGGCTTGCGGCGCGGTGGCGGTCCTCGGAGATGATCTTGGGAGCCATGGTGATGATCACCATCAGCCTCATCCTGATCGGCTGGGCCGGCGCAGCCGTCGTCGTGGCGATCGGCTTGCTGCTCTACGGGATCCAGGACGGCGTATACGGCGTCGCACACAACGTGCTGGCCAACGAGATGGCTCCTGCTGGTGCCCGGATGTCCTACGTGGGGCTCACCGGTACCGTCAGGAACGTCGGAAAGTTCCTGTCGCCGTTGTTGTTCGGCGCCGTCACGTTGGTGCTGACGATCCCGCAGACCTTCTTTGCCTTCGCTTGTCTCGGTGTCGCGGGTGCGACGGTCGCCCGCAGTGTCGCAGGCACTCAGCGCGCGCTGCAACCCGTTGTGCCCGGACAGCGTGGCAGCGAGGGCAGTGATCGGAAGTCGGACCCCTGATCCGGTCGGCGAAATGTATTTTGGATATAATATTCGAAGTGATGGTCGCCCTCGGACAGAAAGAGAGGTCGCGTGGATGCGCACGACCCCCGTCACCTTCTATAGCGAAGGGCAGCGAATCGACGCCCTGTGGCGTACACCGGATGAGGCCACCGGGCCGTTCCGGGCCATCGTCCAGGGGCCCGGCTGGCTCGGTCTCAAGGACTCGAAGCTCTACGTCCGCTACCACGAGGCGCTGACGGCGGCCGGGTTCGGCGTGCTGATATTCGATTACCGCGGGTTCGGTGACTCCGGGGGCGACCGCGGCTTTCTCTCGCCGGCCTGGCAGCTGCAGGACCTTGTCAACGCCGTCACTTATCTGACCACTCGCTCCGACGTGCTGGCCGACGCCATCGGCGTGTTCGGCAGCGGCGGAACCGGGGGAGGCAACGCGGTGTTGCTCGCTGCTGCTGACACCCGCATCAAGGGTGCGGTGAGCCAAGTACCGGTGGCCGACGGCAGGGACTGGCTGCACCGCATGCGCTCTGAGTCGGAATGGCTGGCATTCCTCGGCGAACTCGAGGCCGACCGCAAGCGGCGCGTCGTCGACGGCGCAGGCAAGCGGGTCCATCCGCGCGAGGAGATCATGGTGCCGTCGGCCGAACGCAGAACCACGACGGTGAAATCCGATGTGGACGGCCGCATCCCGACCGACGTGCCGTTGGCGTGTGCCGACGAGATCCTCGACTATCAGCCATTGGCCGCGGCCGCGGGGCTGACGACTCCGCTGTTGATCATCGGGGTCGAGGGAGATGCGACGACCCCGACAGATCACGCGGAGGCGCTGTACGCGGCAGCGTCGGGACCCAAGGAACTCATCATCCAGCGGCACACCACCCACTACGCGGCCTACGACCAGTACTGGGAGCAGACCACGCCGCGCATCGTCGAGTGGTTCGACAGGTACGTCCGGCCAGTCGATCTCATGGTGCGCAGCACGAGCGACACGAACGGTCACATCAAACAAGCGACAGGAGCGCAGGCATGAGCATCGATCTGAGGTTGACTGGCGGCACTGTCGTGACCCCGGCGGGGAACGTCGAGGCCGACGTGCTCGTGGACAACGAGAAGATCGTCGGCCTCGTACACCGCAGCGTTGCCGCGGAGGCCGCACGCACAGTCGACGTCAGTGGCAGGCTCGTCCTGCCGGGCATGGTCGATGTGCATGTCCACACGCGCGAACCGGGTTTCGAGCACAAGGAAGACATCGAGACGACCTCACGCCAGGCAGCGGTCGGCGGGGTGACGACGATCTTCGGGATGCCGAATCTGAACCCGCCGACCAACGATGTGGAGACGTTGTCCGACGTCTTCGATCGCTACGGACGAACGTCGATCGTGGATTACAACCACAATCCGGCCCCTACGAACTATGACCAGATCCAACCCATGGCCGACATGGGCGTGCAGGCCTTCAAGATCTACATGGTCGTCGACACCGGACGAACCTACCCGCATCCCGCGGGCACCGGCATGCACGATCACGGGCATCTGCTGAAGATGATGGACCTGATCGCAAAGACCGGTAAGCGATTCATCATCCATCCGCACGACCAGGCGCTGATGGACTACATCGAGGGTGAGTACCTGGCACGGGGTGAGAACACGCCGCAGGGATACGCATCGGCCTACGCCGCGCGGTCGGGTGTCATCTGGGACACCGCGATCGACGTGTGTCTGCGACTGGCCGAAGCATCCGGATGCCCGATTCACATCGCGCACATGCAGACCAGGCGGTCCATCGAAGCGGTCCGCCGCGCGAAGGCGGCGGGCATCGACGTCACCTGCGAGGTGAATCATTGGGCTCCGTTCCTGTCGACCTGGGACGACGTGGAAAGGCTTGGACCCTACGCGCTTTCGTACTGGGTGCCAGACGAAGGACGCGAGGCGATCTGGGAAGGCATGATCGACGGCACGATCGATGTCTGCTCGTCAGACCACGCTCCGCACACCCGCGAAGAGAAAGAGGTCGGCTGGACCCAGATGTGGAGCTGCCACACGGGCACGCCGGGTATCCAGTACTACTACCCGTTGCTGCTCGATGCGGTGAACCAGGGCAAGCTGCCACTCGATCGCGTCGTCTCGCTTGTCGCGACGGCACCGGCCGAGCACTTCGGCCTCGCCGGGACAAAGGGCGCGATACAGGTCGGCGCCGACGCAGATCTGGTCGTCGCGGATATGGCGGCGTCGTGGACGATCTCCAATGACGGCGTGCTGTCACGCTGTGGCTGGACGCCCTATGACGGTCGTCGCATCAGCGCGTCCATCGATCGCACGTTCGTCAGGGGCACAGAAGTTTTCGCCGACGGAACCGTCGTCGGCGAACCTGGACACGGCAGGCTCGCTACCGCGGTCGCCGAATCGGATATGCGGCTTGCGACCGCCAACGCCTCCGGAGGAAACAACTGATATGAAGTTCGGATTGCTACTGCCCCACTTCGGTGAACATGCCGACAAGGAGAAGCTGCTTGAAGGCTCGAAGCTGGCCGAGGACGTCGGCTTCGACTCGGTGTGGGTGCGCGACCACTTGGTGTTCGAACCGCACGGCGAGATGGAGAAGCCGAACCGCACCTTCTATGACGCCTTGACGACGCTGACGGCGATCGGTGCGGTGACCGACCGCATAGAGCTTGGCACCGGATCGCTGATCCCCTTCAGGCATCCGCTGATCACGGCGCTGATGGCGGGCACCATCACCCAATTGGTCGGGCCTCGACTGATACTCGGTTTCGGTGCCGGAACCTTCGACCACGAGTTCGACGCCATCGAGTGGGGCGACCGCGACCGCGTCGAGTTGGTGCGATCGAACGCGGAGATCCTGAGGCGGGTCTTCACGGAGAACAACGTCGACTACACCGACGACAACTTCACCTTCAGCGACATCACCATTGAGCCGAAGCCCGTGGGAGGTCGGGTGCCGTTCTGGTATTGCGGTGCCACCCCGCGGTCCGCCCGGTTGGCTGTCGAGTTCTGCGACGGTTGGATGCCAGGCCGAATCTCGTTGCACACCATGGCAAAACGAATCGAGGTCATGCGGGAACTGTCGGAGAAGAAGGGCAGGGAGTTGCCGACGGTGGCCGTGATTCCGCCGACGAGCATCGAGGAGACTCGCGAGGAGGCACTGAAGTACGTGAACATCCCGGGGTTGTTGGCGTGGGCGAACAAGGCGAAGTTCGCGGTGCGCCCGCCTTCGGGCACCTTCGAAACGGTGGAGGACCTCGAAGGTCAGTTGATCGTCGGCTCACCTGACGAGGCGGTTGCCGAGGTGAAGAAGTTCCAGGACCTCGGCACCCAGCACCTGGTTTTCGATTTCCGCTTCAAATTCGACCGGTTCTTCGAGCAGATCAAACTGCTGGGTTCTGAGGTGCTGCCCCAACTGCGAGGAACGGCATGACATCAGTCGACACGACCACCCGACTACGCGAGGACCTGGTCACCTGCACACGCCTACTGGTGTTCAGCGGCATCCTCGATTACAGCGGCCACGTCAGCGCCCGGATACCTGGCACCGACCACATTCTCATCCAACCGAGGGACATGAGCCGTGCGGCGCTCGCGGCAGATGACCTGTTGGTGGTGGACCTCGACGGCGTCGTCGTCCACGGCGACGTTCCTCCGCCTGCCGAAACCGACATCCACACAGGTGTCTATCGCGCGCGCGCCGACGTCGGCATGGTGTGTCACGGGCACCCAACGCTGTCAACCTCGTTCACGATGGTCGACGCACCGCTGCTACCGATGCGCCACTTCGCCTACAAGCACCCCGACGGGCTTGCCGTCCATCCCGATCCCACCCATATCACCACCCGGCAACAGGGCGACGCAGTGGCCAGGACGCTCGGCGACGCGGACGCCTGCCTGTTGCGGTCACACGGGACCGTGCTGGTGGCCAAGCGATTCGATGTCTTGTTCATGGACTGCCTCGACCTCGAGGAGAACGCGAAAACACTTCTTGCCGCTACGCAGGCGGGCGGGACGCTGCTTCCGCTGACCGCGGAGGAGGTCAGGCTCGTGGGCGAGAGCTACGGCCGAGGCGGTCACCGGCCCGCGAAGGTCTGGGAACACTACATGCATCTGGGCAGAGTCGCCGGCGTCCTGTAAGGAGTTCGCGCACATGTCGATTGCGACGGGCCGTCAGCGCCGTGCTCACCGCGACGCCGAGACGCCCCCTTCGCCGGGCAGGTTCACGCTCGCGTCCCCCTGGCCGAGCAAGAAGTTGATGCGGTGGATGCTGCCGATTGTTTCCGTCGCGGTGTTTCTCGGCCTATGGCAGTGGTTGGGCGGTCGGGTGAACCCGATCCTGCTCTCGACGCCCAGCGACGTCGCCCGTTCGTTCGTCGACATCACCAGAGAGGGCATTCTCGGGCCGGCGTTTCTGCGCGCCATCGAGGTGCTGGCGGTGGGGTTCGGCATCTCCGTCGTGGCCGGAACCGCGGTGGGGGTGTTGATGGGCCGCAGCGAGACTGCCTACCGCATCATCAATCCCTATGTGAGCTTCTTCCAGGCCACGCCGCTGATCGCCCTCACCCCACTTGTGGTGATCTGGACGGGCATCGGCTTCGTGGCAGAGGTGACGATCACGTGCCTGCTTGCGGTCTGGACGATAATCATCAACACGTGTGAGGGCACCAGAAACACTCCGAGCACGTTGCTCGACATGAGCAGGATCTACCACGCGACCGAATTCGATCTCATCAGGCACGTGACTCTTCCGAATGCATTGCCATACATCTTTGCAGGCTTGCGGATCGCTCTCGGCAAGGCCTTGATCGGCGTGATCATCGGTGAGATGAGCGTCAGTCTCAAAGGCCTCGGCGGTCTGATCCAGGAGTACGGCAACTCCTTTCAGACGGCCTCCCTGCTGGCCTCGATCATCTGTTCCTCGATCGTCGGCGTCATCGGTACGGTCGTCATCGAATTGGTCCGCCGCAGGATCGCCCCCTGGTCGACCGGCGGCGATGTGCACACCAGGATCTAGAAACCAGCGCGCCAAAAGGAGTTGTCATGCCGGACGCGATGGTCCGTATCGAGGTCGAGAACGTCTCCAAGGTCTATAAGCGGCCCGGCCGGAGGGACGAAACCTTCACCGCGGTAACCGATATCAACCTTCAGGTGGCAGTCGGAGAGTTCGTGTCGCTCGTCGGTGCATCGGGCTGTGGCAAGACGACACTGCTGCGCATGATGTCCGGCCTCGTACGCGCCGAGACCGGGTCCATTCGGATCAACGGCAGGACCGTGGTGGATGTGCCTCCCTCCATCGGCTTCGTATTCCAGGATCCCGCGCTCCTGCCGTGGCGCACGGTCAGGGAGAACCTCGCATTCGCGCTCAAGCACAAGAAGCTGAGCGGCCCGGCGCTGCGGGCGGCCATCGACGACAAGCTGGAGCTGACAAGTTTGTTGGACTTCGCGGATTATCTGCCGCACACCATGTCCGGCGGTATGCAGCAGCGGGCGGGATTGGCGAGAGCCCTGGCCATCGATCCGGATGTGCTGTTCATGGATGAGCCGTTGTCCGCCTTGGACGCATTCACCCGCAGGCGCCTCCAACAGGAGATCGCCATGATCATTGCCACCACCGGCACGACAACCGTTCTGGTCACCCACGACGTCGACGAGGCGGTTTTCTTCTCCGACCGCATCATCGTCATGGGCACCTCGCCCGGCAGTATCCGCGACGTCGTCGACGTGCCGTTCCCAAAGCCGCGCAACCACGCAGATCTGCTCGGCAACCCGCAGGTCGCGGAACTGCGTGACAGGGTTCTGAAACTCATCCTCGGTTTCGAGTGATCCGTGCTCAATTCCAAGAAAGGTCGTCATCAGATGCCGAATCGGGTTCGTGTGGGCGTGGGAGGTCCTGTCCTACTACTAGCCGCGGTGACGGTCGCCGCGTGCGGATCCTCAACCGGCGGTTCCACGAGCGGCCAGACACTGCAGACGAATCCGGACGGCACACCGAAGCTGAACGGCGAGACCATCCGGATCGCGGTCGGGGCCGCGCCCGCGGTCGGAGACACCCGCGCCCAGTTGATCGTCGACACGTTGAACGGGTGGGGCGCCAAGGCCAGCATCGTCAATCAAACCGGCGACCCTGCGGCCGTGCGGGTCACGCTCTCCGGTGACGCCGAGATCAGTTCGATCGCGGTGTCGGGCGCGATCAACTCCGGCTTGAAGGTGTTCGGGCCGAGCCAACCCCGCCTCGACTACGACTTCATGGGTGCCCCTGATCTGAAGTCGATCTCCGACCTCCCCGGCAAGACATACGGCACCTCCAACACCCACGGTGTCGAGGCACTCAGCTTGGCGGCGCTGTTGGACAAGCACAACATCGACCCGTCTTCGGTGACCGTCACACAGGCCGGCGGAGCGGGGGAGCGGGTCAGTGCGATGCTCGCAGGCCATCTGGACGCCACGTTCGTGCACGCGGACGCGGTCAAGAGGCTCACCGACGCCGGATTCAACGACCTTGCCAAGATGTCGACGACCGCTCCGCAACTGGCGGACTCCTTCCTCGCGGCGAGCGATCGTTGGCTGACCGCGAATCCAGCCCTTGCAGTCGCCGTGGACGAGGCGTGGATCAAGGCCGCGCAGATCTTCAACGACGACAAGGCCGCTTGGGTGGCGGCCGCTATGCGGTACTCGAAGGTGACCAAGGAAGACGCGGAGGCCAACTACGAGGCGCTCAAGGCGGCGGACACCTTCCCGGTCAGTAGGTCCGCCTTCTCCGAACAGTCCGCCGTGGACCAGGAGAAGTTGGCCAAGGACGTCGGCGCCATCGACACCGCGCCTCCCGCCGACAAATGGCTCACAACCGAGCCATGGGACAAGGCGACCGACGCACTGGGAATCACATAAGCGCTTGGTCCATCGGCGGATGCTCGGTGACGCTGCGCAGTCGCAGCACACCCGCCAGCGTCACGCCCGACACGATCGCAAGAATGCCCAGCGCCCACCGTGGGCCGAGGGCACTGGTGACAGCGCCCGCCGCAATCGACCACACCGGACGGACGCCGAGGTGGGCCATCGCGAACAGCGACATCACCCTGCCGCGGTATCCGTCCGGGGACAACAGCAACAACGTCGAGTTGAGAACAGGGATCGTGAAGGAGAATCCGAGGCCGATCACGCCCGCTCCCAGTGCGGCCACCGGAACCAACGTCGTCGTCCCGAGCGCTGTTGCGCCGACTGCGGTGAGTCCGAACGCGCACAGCAGCATCCGAAATCCATTGATGCGAGCGTGAACGCTGCCGAAGGCCAGCAGTCCCACAAGGCCGCCGATGCTGTAGGACGCGATCAACAGCCCCGAATGCGACACGTCGATGTGCAGGCCGAGCGTCACGAATGCGGGTGACAGCGTGCGCAATCCCTCGACTGCGGCGTTGGCCAGTGCAACGGTCACCAGCAGGGTGATCATTGGGGGCGTGCGCCGCGCGAGAGAGAGCGCACCGCCATCACTGTCCTCGAGGTCCTGCCTGCGTTGCTTGGCGCTGCGGCCGACGGGACCGATGACGATCATCGCGATGATCGGCCCGAGGAAGCTCACGCAGTTGGCGCCGAACGCCCACGGGGCGCCTGCGGTGACGAGGAGCGCCGACGACAGCAGTGAGCCACCGATCTGCCCGACAGTGAACTGCAACGTGTTGATCGCGGTCGCCTTCGGCAGGATGGTCCTGGGCACCAACGCCGGAACCATCGAGCTGAGCGCGGGTTTCGCGATCGCATAGCTGACGCCGAACATCGTGGCCGTGGTGATCAGCACCGCCGGGCTCGCCCGGTCCATGAATGCCAGCACTGTCAGCGCCGCGCCGATAACGAACGCAACCGCATGCGCCACGATGATGACCGCTCGAGGCCCGTACCGGTCGGCGAGATAACCGCCGGGCAACGCCAGCACGAATACCGGAACGAAGTTCGCGAAACCGAGCACGCCCACCATCAACGCCGAGCCCGTCGACTCATAGATCACCACACCGGCGGTGACGCTCTGCAACCACGTCCCGATGTTCGAGATGATGCCTGCGAGCCAGTAGGCGACGAAGCGGCGATTGCGCAGTGGGTGCCCGGATTCATCTGCGGCCGCCGCCGCAGGCGATTCGCGACCGGTCGTCCCCGTCACTGGTGGGCGGCCGCGGCGAGGACCTTCTGCGGCTCTCCGGCCTCCCGCGGCGGGCCATTGCTGGAGTCGCTGCGGCGCCTGGCCTTGCGCTGCCCGGGCGTCCAACGGCCCGCCGCGAACGACAACCCGCCGAGGATCAGCGTGATGACGATCATGATGATCGACAGCGCCCCGGTCTCGGCGGTGTCGCCGTTGTCCCAACGGTTCCACACCAGTGTGGCGAGCATGCTGCTGTTCTGGCCGCCGAGAATGAGCGGAATCGAAAGATTCTTGACGCTCAACAGTGCGACCAGCAGGAAGCCGTTGACGTAGGAGGGCAGTGCGAGCGGCACGAGGATACGGGTGAACGTCTGGAACCCCGAAGCGCCGCTTGCAGTTCCGGCCTCCTCGAGTTCCTGTTTGATCGCACCGATTCCGGTGTTCATCTGCCGGGTGGCCAGCGAGAGGTAACGAGTCAACAGTGCGACGACGATGATCCATATCGTGCCGTACACGGGAATGGACACATAGAGGTAGATCAGCGCGATCGCCAAACCGATGACAAGCGCGGGGATGGCATGCGGAATGAACGCAAGCACGTCGAGCACCGACCGCAGAGCCGTTCTGCTGCGCACGATGATCCACGAAACGAGCGCGGCCAGCGTCATCGTCGCGAGACCGGTGACGAGTGCGATGATCAAGGTGTTCGTCAGCGATTCAGTGAACAGCGTGCTGCCCATCACCGTGCGGTAGGCGTCCAGTCCACTGTTCGCGATGCCCGACCATGACGGCACGGAATAGAACGGGTGCAGGCTGGTGTACAGCAGGATCAGCGTCGGAAGGACGAACTCGAACAGGACGTAGACACCGAGGAACGTCAGCCCGGCGATCTTGCCGCGCAGGCTCAGTTCGATGCGACGTGCCCGATAGGCGTTGCCGGACACCGTCGCATAGCGTTCCGAGCGACCGATGATGCGCTGGTAGTAGAGGAGGGGGATCAGGACGATGGCGATCAGCAGGATGCCGTAGGTGCTGGCCAACCCGTATTGCGGGAGACCCGTCGAAGGCTGCACCTGCAGGTAGATCTCCGTGGAGAGAACGACGATGTTGTTGCGCAGGCCGATGGTGACCGGCACGTCGAACGATTCGATCGTGGTGGCCAGTTGGTATACGAATGCCGACAGGATCGCCGGTGTCAGCAGCGGAAGGGTTACTTTGCGTGCGACGACGCTGGGCGGGGCACCGCTGACGCCCGCGGCGTCCTCGAGGCTGACGTCCAACGCGCGGAAGGCGGCGGTGAGCAGAAGGAATGTCACCGGCACGAGGCCCAAACCTTCGACAACGATCATGCCCGCCAGTGTCGAGATGTTCAGCGGACCGTCGCCGCTGAACCCGAATAGGTTGCGTAGCCACACGTTCAAGACACCGTTGCTCGGATTCAGCAGCAGCGTCCACGCGATCGCGGAGATGAAACCCGGGGTGCCGATGCCCGCGATGATCATCACGAAAGCGAAGCCCTGCGCAGGCAGGTTTGTGCGCTCCACCAGCCAGGCCGCGATGAGACTGATGGCGAACGCCAGCATCAGCGATCCGAAGCTCAGCACGACGGTGTTGGCGACGAGCTCCCATGTGCGCGCGTTGGCGAAGACCTCTTTGTAGTTGGCCGCCGACCAGAAGCTGGTATGTCCGAAAGGCAGCCCTCGGCCGGGGTCTCGAAGGCTCGCGAGAATCAGGATGACGAGCGGAACGACGACCAGGTACAGCATCACGACGAGGACGATCAGCCGGGTGGCGACGTGTCCGAACTGGCCGCGGATCATGTTCATAGGCCGGCGGTCATCCTTGAGTCGGGCAGGATCCGGCACACCCCCGGTTCGGCACGCATCACGACGTGACGCTGCCCGATCGCGGTCCGTGACGGCCCGCGGACGACGATCTCCTGACCGCTCTCGGTGAGCACCTTGAAGTCCGTGATCGCGCCCGTGAAGGATGTGTACATCACCTCCACCGGCCAGGCATTGCATTGTTCGGCGCCGAACGAGGAAATCGACCGGTCGACGAGCGTGATGTCCTCGGGACGGATGGCCACGGTCACCTCCGCGCCCTCGGGTAGCGCATCGATGCCCGAAACAGCGAAGAGTTCACCGAATTTTGTCTCGAGCGTTGTCAATTGAGCCGACCACCGCAGAACCGTGCCCTTGACGAGGTTGGTGGCGCCGACGAAGTTCGCGACGAACTCCGATGCCGGCGCGTTGTAGATGTCCTTCGGGGTGGCTTCCTGCTCGATCCTGCCGTCGCGCAAGACCGCAACGCGGTCGGACATGGCCAGCGCTTCGATCTGATCGTGGGTGACGAACAGAGTGGTGATTCGGAGTCGCTGTTGCAGTTGTCGAATCTCTTGGCGCATGTGCTCGCGAAGTTTGGCGTCGAGGTTCGACAGGGGCTCGTCGAGCAGCAGGACGGTCGGACGGCGAACGAGCGCCCGCGCCAGCGAAAGCCGTTGCTGCTGACCGCCCGAGAGCTGGGTCGCCATGCGGCTCTCGTAGCCGGCGAGTCCGACCATCGAGAGGGCTTCGCTGACCGCTTCGTCCACTTTGGACCGCTTGCGGAGACCCGCAACGCGTAACGGGAAGGCGGCGTTCTCGAACACTGTCATGTGCGGCCAGATGGCATAGTTCTGGAAAACCATGCCGAGGTCGCGCTTGTGTGTCGGCACGAACTTCGACGCAGAGAAAACCTCGGCATTGCCCAGTCGGATGTGGCCGGAGTCGGGACGCTCCAATCCGGCCACACAGCGCAGGGTCGTCGTCTTCCCACACCCGCTGGGTCCGAGCAGTGTGTACAGCTCGCCCTGGGCGACGTCGAACGAGATCCCGTCGACCGCGCTGACGGTGGACCCCTGATCGGGATACCGCTTGTGGAGCGCGTCAACCTTGATCATCAGCTTCGGCCGGCCCAGACGGCGCTGATCTTCTCGGCGGTGTTGGCCACCAGTACCGACTCCTGAGGCTCGTCGATGGCGGCCAACTGACCGCCGGCGGCCTCCTCCGGCAGGTCTACATTGCCTTTGAATGCGTACTGCTGCTTGGCCTTTCGGCCGGCATCGCTGTTGAGCCAGGCGGCCCAGCAGGCGCCCGCGTTGGGATGTGGGGCGGCGGCGGGCACCGCGGTGTAGTAGTCGACGGCAGGCACGACATCGAGGTATTGGATCTCCACCGGCGCTCCTTTCGCCTGCTGTTCGGCGGTTTCCGCAGACCGGCCGTTGGTGGTGATCTTGTTCTCGCCGCTTGCCACGGTCAGCAGACCCGCGGTGGCACCCTGGACGATCTGGGGCTTGTCGGTTTGGCTGAGTTTGGTGACGAAGTCGACCGTCTTGTCCTCACCCCACACGATGGCGAGCAGCTGCAGTGGGTCGCCGCGAGGGTCGACGACCACCTTGCCCGCCCACTTGGAATCGACGAGCTGATCCCAGGTGCTCGGCAACTCGGAGGCGGCCACCTGGTCGGTGTTGTAGGCGAGACCGATCGCAATCCGTTCTGTGCGAACGGTGTTGCCGTCGCCGATGTGGTTCGCGTCGACCCCCATCTTGGTGAAGTCGATGTCGCCGTTGATGAGATGGTTGTCCAGCAGTGGGCCGGCCTTGTCCATCGTGATCGAGATCGCGTCGACCCCGCTCGGGTGTCCGGCCGCCGACTCGGTGACCATCTTCTGCACCAAATCATCCGGACGGACTTCGACCGAGGTCAGTTTGATCCCGGGGTATGTCTTTTCGAACTCCCCGAAGATCTTCTCGTAAGCCCCTGGGTCTTCGCTGTTCCATGACACCAGTTCGCCTTCCTGCTGTGCGGCCTGGCAGACCTCTGCAAGCGATCCGGTGACCACAGCGGACCCGGCGGGACGTGCGGCGTCGGTGGAATCACCGCCCCGTGCCTCCGGGTCGCTGCACCCCGTGGCGACGACCAGGGCGGCGGTGAACACGGCGGCATATGCCTGGCGGGCGGCGATGATTCTCATGTCAACCTCCGGAGGAAACGGTGAAATGCGGTACTCATTTGTCAGCTCCGCCCAGCCCAGACAGCGCTTATCTGAGCGACGGTGTCGGCGACGACTGCTGCGTCTTCGGTGTTCGCGATAGCCGCGAGTTCGGCTCCGCCCGCACCGGGCGGGAGATCCTCGTTGCCTTTGAACGCGTACCGCTGCTTCGCCTTTCGGCCTGCGTCCCCGTTGAGCCAGGCGGTCCAGCACGCGCCCGCATTGGGGTGCGGCGCCCCGACGGGTACAGCGGTGTAATAGTCAACGGCGGGAACGACATCGAGGTACTTGATGTCGATCGGTGCACCCTTGGACCGCTGCTCGGCGGTCTCGGCGGAAGGGCCGTTGGTGGTGATCTTGTTCTCGCCGCTGGCGACGGTCAGAATGCCCGCGGTCGCGCCCTGGACGATTCGTGGTTCGACGATCCGGCGAAGTCGCTTGACGAAATCGACGGCGCGATCCTTGCCCCACGCCAGGGCGAGCAGTTGCAGCTGATCGCCCCGCGGGTCGACGACCACTTTCCCGCGCCACTTCTCGTCGACCAGTTCGTCCCAGCTGTTCGGCATGTCGGATGCGCGTACCTGCTCGGTGTTGTAGGTCAGGCCGATCGCGACACGTTCTGTGCGCACGGCGTTCTGGTCGGAGATGTGCTCCGGTGCCACACCCATGGCGGTGAAGTCGACATCGGTGTTGATGAGGTGATGGTCGAACAACGGCTGTGACTTGTCGATCATGATGGAGATGGCGTCGACGGCACTGTGATGCCCGGCATCGGCTTCGGTGACCATCTTCTGGACGAGATCGTCCGGTCGCACTTCGACCGAGGTCAGTTCGATCCCGGGGTATGCCTTCGCGAACTCCGCGAAGATCTTGTCGAACGCTTCCGGGTTCTCGCTGTTCCAGGACACCAGCTTGCCCTCCCGCTGAGCGGCCGCGCACACGTCGTCCAGCGAGCCGGCCACCGCCGCGGGAGTCGAGGCGGCCGAGTGGTCGGAGGTCTCGGGATCACTGCATCCGGTCAGCAGAACGAGGGCCGAGACGGTGACGGTGAGGATCTTGAGCGGACTCACGAGATCGTCTCGCTCTCCGTCGTGACGACCGCCGCGCCGCCGTCGCCTCTGGGATCGGCTGCGCCGGCCCACGAGGTCTCGGTGCCCCTACGCCACAGCACGTGCGCCTTGCCGAAATACGGGTCATAGTTACGCAGGTGCTTGCGTACCCTACGACCGGACCCTTCGATGCCGTGGATCACCGACGCGGGAAATCGGCCCTCGCACTGCATCGATCCGTCGAGTTGTACGTTGATGCGAGGCGCCGCGACAGCACGCCACGGCTCCCATTGCCTATCCAGCAGGTGCGAGATGACCTGGACGAGCGAGCTGACGATTCTGGTCGAACCCGACGCCCCGAGCACGCCCACCAAGGCCCCCGAGCGGTCGAACGCCAGGCCGGGGGACATCGAGGCGGGCCGGGTTGCCCCGGACCGCAATGAGTTCCACTTCCCAGGGCGTGGGTCGTAACCGTGCATGAAGTTGTTGAGCATGAAGCCCAGTCCGCGCGGGATGACGCCGCTGCCCGACGCGAGCGTGTGCGTCGCCGATGCGGCGTTGCCGTGCCGGTCGACGGCGGCGATGTGCGTCGTCGACGGAGGCTCGTCATCCCACCCGTCGGCGGCCACCTCGTCGACCGCACCCGCGGTCGCGAACTGTCGCCGGCGCGCGTACTCGCGCGATATCAGTCGTTCGACAGGGATTTCTACGTCTCGGCTTCCGGCGAGGTAGGTGTACTTGTCTTCGAGAGCACCATGCAGAGCTCTGGCGACGGCGGTGAGGGCCTGCACACTGGGCCAATCGGCGACACCGTCGGACTGCAGCACGTCGAGAAGGTTCAGCGCGGCCAGGATGCTCACGCCACCGGCGGGAAATCCGGGGAATGCCAGAGTCGTGTCGCGGTACCTGGCGGTGAGCGGCGCAGCCGCGGATGCCTCGTATGCTTCGAAATCGTCTGTGGTCAACAGGCTTCCGTGTGCGGCCAGTTCGGCGACCAGGTGGCGGGCCAGTTCGCCACGGTAGAAGTCGTCAGGACCGCGAGCCATCAGATGGCGAAGCGTGTCTGCAAGGCTCGGATTCCGGACCCGTTGACCGAGGGGCAGGGGCATTCCGTCGTCGGTGTAAAAGGCTCGGCCTTCGTCGGAGTAAGACATGCGAACCAGGCCGCCGGGCTTGTCGGGGCCGTCGTCGGAATACCACGAGATCCGCTGTGCCTCGGACAGGTCGAAGCCGTCCGCGGCGAGCGTGGCGGCCGGTTCGAGGACGGCACGCCACGGCATGGTGCCGAATCGGTCGAGCGCCAGGGCCATGCCCGCGACTGTTCCGGGCGTCGCAACACTTCGATGACCGATCTCGTTGTGGCCGCCCCGCACGACAAACCCGTAGTCGTAGGTGAACTCACGCATCAGGACGTCTTCGGACTCGCCCTCTGCCACCGCGAGCGGGGCACGGGGAAAGAAGTCGATAACGGTGCATCGACCGGTGGCCGCCGCGTACACGGTCATCACCCCGTAGCCGCCGAGACCGCACATCAGCGGATCGGCGACGCCCTGCATCGCCATTCCGGTCACCACAGCGTCAACCGCGTTCCCGCCCTCGCGGAGGATCTCCACGGCAGCGTCGGCCACAACCGGTTGCGGGCATACGACGGCGGTTTCGCTCAACGGAAACGGTCCTTAGACGTCGTGAGGGTCACGGTGCAGATTCCATTCTGCAGAAGGATATTCCATCTTGCAGAAGAAAGGTGGAAGTGCTTGATAGATCAAAGATAATGTATTCATCTCCCGTTTGCAGCGCGATCGTCGCATCGGCGGGACGCGATGACGAGGCGTGCGAGCCGGAACGCACGATGGCCGTTCGGCTGTCCGGTGCGGGGGAGCAGCTTCACGGCCATCGCACGCTTCGGGTGCAACTACTGGTCTTCGGGGAACCGCTCGATCTGATGCAGGCCAAGCGCTTTCACGGCGAACGTGTCCTGGACGGCCAGGTACCGGGCGACCTCGGTCTCGCTGTCGTTGAAGTGCTGGTGCCACATCCAGACCGGAAAGCTGAACATGTCGCCTTCTTCCCAGTCGATACGCTGCTTGTTCACCCCATCCCAGCTGATGATGGTGTGGCCGACGCCGCGGACGATGTAGATGACGGCCTCGGTGGTGTGCCGGTGATTGACGGACTCGCCCTTGGGTGGAAGCTCGCTGACGTGGGGCTGCAGACGGATGTCGCCGCCGAGCCGGTAGAAGCGCGCCTTCGTGTTGCGGTATTCACGCGGCGTCAGTTCGGTGGTTCTGAGGTCCTTGATGATGACCGCTTCAGTCGGAGGATTCTTCTGGTTCCACTGTTCGCGGTTGGTCATCTCGCTGTTCGCGGTTTCGCTCAGCGCCTGGTCGCGGATCTCGATCTCCTCGATCGAGTCGATCCTCTTCTCGGGCATCTCGACGGTCTCTCCTCAGTCTGCAGGGGGCACCGGCATCGCGCCGGTTCGATAAATGATAATGGATATAATCTGCACGTCAACACTTCAGCGAGCGTCCAGCTGAGCCGAATTCCGCTTTCGCCGGCGCCGAGTTTTCACTTCCGAGCAGGAGTTTCATGACAAATCATGCGCGACAACCCTGGGAGACGCGGATCGTCACCGATGCGCTACCGACAGGTGCAACCCCCACCGCAGCCCTGTGGATGCCAGTCGCCGGACGGGCAATGCGCAATTCACCCGACGACGTCGTCGCACTCACCGAGCAGCAGGTGCGCGCCCGCCTGCCCGAAGGGGAACAGCTGGTCGTCTCGATCGGCAGCGGCGACATCGCCGAGGAGAACGACGAGGAGTTGAAGCGGTTGGTCGACTCGACCGACGGCGGTGTGGTCGTCATCGGTGTGACCTATGACCGGCCCGGTGCGGTCCGCGTCTTCAACCAGTCATGTCCTGAATGCGGGTCGTCCGAGGCGGATCTCCTCGGACCCGCCGACCAACACGTCGCTGCGGAGCTACGGGCGCGGGTCAGTTTGTATCAATGTGCGGAATGTGGCACGGCTTGGGACGCGTGATTGAGCGCGCCCGCCTCCAGGTTCGAATCCAGGCCGTCGCAGAGTGTGAACAGCCGCGCGGCGGTATTGGGGTGAATGCGGCTGCGATGCCTGCAGATGGTCAGCCGCAACCGGTCCAGGTAGCGGTCCCTGGTCAAGCCGAATCGCACCAGCGTCTCCTCGCCCGGCGGTCCGCCGTAGGGCAGCCACATGACGGCGAAGGCCAACACCTGATGATCCTCGCGGTCGATTCCGCGCGAGGCCCTGGCGGCCCCAGGCTCGATGCGGCCCGACCGGCGCTCGTTCGAGTTGGTCATCGCGCCACACACCTTCCTCGCTGAAGGAATTGCGGTTCTACCCAGGCGATTTCGGCGCGCTGACCGGCGCTGTGCGCACGGTAGCGCGCCGAAATCACTCAGCCGCCGTGTTGTGAGCCGGTCAGTCGTTGTGGGTGATGAAGCCCTCGGGGCCGAACCGGACGCCTTCTTCAGGATTGATGCTGTAGTAGGAATACGGCGAGTAGCTCTTCGCCTCGATCTCCTTCTGGACTTCCTCCATCGGCACGTGTTTGCCCGCTTCGACTTTGCGGTCCAGCCCCAGCCAGTCGAGCATCCGTTTGTTGGTGATGCCCAGGTACAGCACCGGCCCATCGCCGGAGTTGACGTGGGTGTGCCATTGCATCGACGGGATGTACATGAAATCGCCCTGCTCCCACGGAACGACCTCGCCTTGGACCTCGCTGTGGCCCGTGCCCTTCATGATGTAGATGGCGGCCTCGTTGTGGTGCTTGTGCAGCCGGGTGGCCTGACCGGGCTTGAGTTCGGAGATGTGCAACTGGATCGTGCGCAGCGGTAGGTCGACATCGCGAGCGGGATGCCTGCGATCGCTGTCGGCGTACAGGTCGAGGTGCGGCTGTTTGTGCAGGAGCTTGCCTGCGGCAAGAGGTCTGACCTCGTCTTCGTGGTAGTGCAACTTCCCACGGCGCCGCGGTGAGTTCGGATCACCGCCGTCACTGTGGCTGTGGCCGTGGCCGTGGCCATTGTCGTGCCCTTGCCCGTGCCCGTGCCCGTGGTCGTGGGCCGGGTCGCCGGCAGCGGCTTGGGCCTGTGGCTCTGTCATATGTCGGGTCCTTTTGTAATCGTCGTCTGTTGTTGAGTTGCCTAGTCTCATGTCGATGGGTGTGTGTTTTCTGGCCTGTCTCCAATCGTGTTGCGACGCAGCGCAATGCAGTGTTCAGATGGTAACGAGATCGTGACCGGCTTACCTGTGCTGAAGCGTTGCGAAGCCGGCGTCCGGCAGCGGATTGTCTCGGTGCCGACGCTGATCTGGTAGTCCATGCAGTCACCGGTGAACAGCCGGGTGGCGATGGTCCCGGAGAACATGTTGGGCCCGGTCGGTGTGGTGTCGGCCATCACCTGGATCTGCTCGGGCCGGATCGACACCACGCAGTCATCGCCGGCGCCGACGTCGACCATGCTGTTGACGAACAGTTCGCCGTTGGCTGTCCGGACCGTCCCGCCGCGGGCCGATTGCTGTTTCACGACGCCACTGATGAAGTTCGTGAGCCCGATGAAGTCGGCGACGAAGTCGTTCTCCGGCTCCAGGTAAACCGAGAACGGGGAACCGATTTGGCTGATCCGGCCGGCATTCATCACGGCGATCTCATTTGACATCGACAGGGCCTCGGCCTGGTCGTGGGTCACGTAAACGGTGGTGATGCCCTGGTCTCGCTGAAGGCGCTTCAGTTCGAACCGCAGCGATTCGCGAAGTTTGGCATCGAGATTGGACAGCGGTTCGTCGAGGAGGAGCACTGCGGGCTCGATGACGAGCGCTCGCGCCAGCGCCAATCGTTGCTGTTGACCACCGGACAACTTGGTGGCGTAGCGACCGGCCAGGTGACCGAGTCCCACGACGTCGAGGGCCCGCTCGACGCGGCGCTTGACGTCGCTTTTGGGGGTGCGCCGTCGTGAACCGACGCACAGAGGGAACGCGACGTTGTCGAAGACGTTCATGTGTGGCCAGATCGCATAACTCTGGAACACCATCCCCAGGTTGCGGAGGTTGGCTGCCACGGAAATGCCCTTGGCGGTGGAGAACAGGACGTTGCCGTTGACCGAGATGCTGCCGCTGTCGGGCTTCTCCAGTCCGGCGATGCAGCGCAGCGTGGTGGTCTTGCCGCATCCGCTCGGGCCGAGCATCGTGAAGAAGCTTCCTTCCTTCACGGTGAAACTCACCTCGTCGACCGCTTTGACGCGGCTCTGCGACTCGTCCTTGAATCCCTTGCACAAAGCCGTTACTTCCAACATGGTGAGCCACCCGCCCGCAGTCGTCGGTCATGAATCGGTTTCGAAGTCATCGTTGACATGTTGGTGCGCTACGTTTCCCGCACGCCGATCTTGGCGCCGAGTTTGTAGGCCACCGCGACGAGCGCCATGAGAACGACGACCATGCAGACTCCCAGCGCCGCCAGCACACCCGTCTGCCCGTTCTGCCAGAACTCCCAGATGGTGACCGACATGACGCGGGTGTTCTGCGAGTAGAGCAGTATCGAGCTGGAGAGTTCGCGCACCGAGACGACGACGACGTAGATCCAGCCGGCTACCAAACCAGGACCCATGAGCGGCAATACGATGCGGCGGAACGTGTCGAGCCAAGTCGCACCGCTCATCTTCGCCGACTCCTCCAGTTCGGCACCGACCTGCGCCAGCGACGACCCGGAGTACCGCATGCCGTATGGCAGATAGCGGGTGACATAGGCGATGAAGAGAATCACCAATGTGCCGTAGATCGGCAGCGGCGAGCGCAGATAGATGAAGATCAGTGCCACACCGAGCACCAGGCCCGGCATTGCCAGCGGAAAGCTCGCGAGCAGGTCGAGCAGTCTGCGGCCTCTGAACTTCGACTTGAGCACCATCCACGAGATGACCGCGGTGAAAAGCATGACGGCGGTGGCGCTCGTGACCGCCAGAATCGCGGAGTTCTTGACCGAATCCGTGACGCCGCGGGTCGCGAAGAGCTCCGTGTAATTGCTGAAGGTCAACGAGCTCAACGGCTGAATACCTGGAGTTTGATAGAAGGGCAACAGCGACATCCACAGCAGGATGAGCATCGGTGCCACCACTGCGAGCAGGAAGTAGAGCACGAACCCGATGGACACCGGCCAGCGCCACTTGCCGAGATCGAGCGTGCGGGGGCGAAACCCCTTGCCTGTCACGGTTTGAAACCGTTCGCTTCGACGGTTCATGAACTGCACGAGTAGCAGTCCGAGTGCGGTCATCAACAGCAGGGTCAGCGAGTAGATCGACGCTTGGTCGTACTTGATCGGGTAGGTGTGCAATGCGTCGTAGATGCGTGACGTGAAAACCCAGGTCCCGGAGGGCATTCCGAGCACAGCGGGGGTTTCGAACGATTCCAGCCCACGCACGACCATGATCAGAACCGCGCCGAGCAGTGCAGGTCGTACCAGTGGGAGCGTGACGCGTCGAACAGTCTGCGGCACTGTGGCGCCGCTCATCATCGCCGATTCCTCCAGCGACGGATCGGTTGACTTGAACGCCGCGTACATCAGCAGGAACACCAGCGGCGAAAGGTGAAGCCCGTCGATCAGGATCATCCCCGGCAGCGAGAAGGCATCGGGGACGATGAAGCCCAGCCCGATGCTCGAGAACATCTTCTTGAAGACTCCGACGTTGCCGCCGACGAGATACACCCACGAGATCGTGTAGAGGATGCCGGGGACGATCAGCGGAACGATCGACGCCGCATAGAGCAACGGCTTCAGCGGCGCGTTCGACCGGACGCAGAAGAAGGCGAGCGCGGTACCGGTCACGCAGCTCACCGCGGCCGAACCGCAGGCGAACAGCACCGAATTGAGCAGCATGTCAGCGGTGCCCGGCACACTGTATGCGTCGACGATGTTCGACAGTCCGAAGCCGCGCCCCGTGGTCAGTCCGCGCCACACGAGATAGATCAGCGGGGACAGGACCAGGTATCCGAGGACGACGATGACGGCGCCGCCCATGAGCCACATGGCCCATGGCCGTCGACCCGTGCCACCGGGAGCCAGCCGCTGCTCGCGGGGTTCCGGCGGTGTCTCGAGAAGCTGGGTCATCCCTGATTGCCGCTACTGTGGACGACGGTCTGCCACAGGTCCGACCAGTCCGAGTACTCCTTCGAGATGGCCTCGACATCGGTCTTGATCGGCTCGATCTGCACGCCGCCGAAGGTCTTCTCCGCCATTGCCTCGTTGCTCGGCGTGCGGTCGTCGTCGATGAACGCCAGCTGGCCTTCCGGGCCGAGAATGAAATCCTGCAGCAGAAGTGCGCCTGCGGGATTCGCCGAAGCACACGGTACCGAGATACCGGTCACCTCGGCGACCACGGGCACCGTCACCGGCGTGAACTCCAGCGGCGCACCCTTGCCCTGCAGCTCGCGGATGCGGTGAATGTAGTTGTTGGCCGCAATGCCGTACTGGCCGGCGACCACCAGGTCGGTGGTGGTGGTGTGGCCGTCGGTGATCGCGGAGTTGGCGGCGATGTCCTTGAAGAGCTGGACCGCCTCGTCCTTGGACTTGCCCTGGGTCTGCAGATAATTCACCAGCGACGCGAACCAGAAGACGTCACTGCCTTCGAGGGCGAGCTTGCCCTTGAACCGTGGACTCTTGAGGTCCTCGAGCGATTTCGGTGCCGCGTCGGTGGGAACGATCGTCGTGTTCCAGACCGGAACGATGTAGCTCAGCCGGTCACCGGTGAAGTTGGCGAACTTGCCGCTTTCGGTCACGTCGGCGAGGTACGGCGAGTCGGCGGGGGACAGCAGGTGGTTCTGGTCGAGTATCGCCATCTCCAGCGAATCGAGCTCGACGATGTCGGCGCCCGCGAAGTTGGCTTGCGACTCCTGCAGCACGCGCTCTCGGATCTGTTCGCTGCCTGCGCGATACACGCTGACGTGCAGTCCGTCGTACTTCTCCTCGAAGGGATCGGTGATGACGGTCGGGTCGTTGACCTCGGTATAGAGGTTGATGGTTCCGTCATTGGTGCTCTTGGCCTTCTCCAGGAGCGTCTTGTCGCGTTCCTCCGCGGGCTTGCCCTTCAGCTCGTTCTGCAACTGCACGACCGCGCTGTTGGCACACTTGTCGGCGGCGGCCGTCGAATCCGCGGACTCCGACTCGCCACCTGGCGCCGAACACGACGTGACGAGAAGGGCGGCCGACGCCAACCCGGCGATCATTCCCCGGGCCATGTGTACCGAACTGGGCATCAGATGCTCCTGTGTGGTTGAGAGTGGTTGGGCGGATGGAGGATATGGATCGATATCGGTAGCTATGGGTGGGTATCGGTAGCTATGGACGGCTATGGACGGCTATGGACGCTGGACAGCCCTGAACGTGTGTGTGATGCCGACGGATCGGGGTCACCGGAGACCGGTGCGGTCCGGCGCGCGTCGATCCAATCGATGACTTCGGCGAGCGAGAGGACGTCGCCGTACTTCTGATCGATGTCGAACAAATTGATGGCGCGCGACGCCTCGTGTCTGTCGTAGACGCACTCCTCGACCACGATCATGTGCAGGCGGTAGGCACAGCCGTCGGTGACCGTGGCGCGGACGCACCCGCTCACGCTCTCGCCGCAGACGATCAGGGTGTCTATGCGCTGTGCGACAAGGTGCGCGAGCAGTGGCGTGCCGAAGAAACCGCTCGGCGCCGTCTTCTTCAGCACGACCTCACCCGGCAGCGGTGCTGCCTGGTCGATGAAATCGAAGCGGCGGCGATGCCGGTCGAGTTGGTCGGCCGACTGGCCGTTGAGCCCATGGCGGCCACCGAGTTTCGCGCCCCACGCCGGGATCCCCGATTCCTCCTCGGCAAGGCCGGTCAGATGGATGACCGGAAGGCCGGCGGTGCGGGCGGCGTGGAGCAGTTCGGTGATCCGATCGGCGGCCTGCCAGCCGGCCAACCCGGTGCTCGCGGGCCAGGTGGCGATCGCCTCGAGCAGAGGTTCCGGCTTGTCGCCGAGGACTTTGCGGTAGTTGTCGACCGAAAGAACGGCCGCATTTTGACCGAATCCGCGTCGGCGGGTCGGTGCTGAAGCAGCGAGATGCGCTTTGTCCTGATCGGTCAGGAAGGCATCCCAAACCCGGCTGGTGATTATTCGTCCTCCGTTCTCTGAAGGCCCGCGGGAAACTAGATGTCGTATCTAGGAAGCAATATCCTGGATATTGGATACAAACAGTAGGATAGGTGTTTGCGACGGTCAAGCGTTTCCGCAGGATTGCCCCAACGCGGCCGTGCAAGGTGGTCGCACGACCGCTTTCCTCCGAGAAGAACAGAGCGATTCGATGACCTTCCCGCGCGCGAAGTGCGACGGTCGCTGCACCGTGCGGACCGGCCTGTGACCGAAAGGCGTCGAGGCGGGTTGTTCCGCTCGCTGCGCCATTCGCCGAATCTTCGGATCTACCTCACGGGGCACTGCATCAGCGTGATCGGGACGTGGGTTCAGCGGGTCGCGCAGGACTGGCTGGTTCTCGAAATCACCCAGAATGCTGCCGCTCTTGGTCTTTCGGTCGCGGCGCAGTTCGTACCGATGTTGCTCCTGGGGCCCTATGGCGGTCTTCTTGTCGACCGTCTCGACAGGCGCCGCACCATCGTGGCGACTCAGGCGGTCAGCGGAGTGCTCGCGGTGGCGCTCGCCACGATCACACTCCTCGATGTCGTGCAGTTGTGGTCGGTGCTACTGCTCGGGCTCGGATTGGGTCTGGTCACGGTGCTCGACGTGCCTGCGCGCCAAGCTTTCATCGCATCGATGGTGGAGCCTGCCGACTACGCGAACGCCCAGGCGCTCGCGTCCAGCGTCAACAACTCCGGTCGCCTGATCGGGCCTGCCGTCGCCGGTGTGTTGATCGCCGCAGCAGGGGTCGGGGTGGCTTTCATCGTCAACGCCGCGTCGTTCGTCGCGGTCCTGGTCAGTCTCGCGGTACTCAAGGTGGATCGGCTCAGCCCGTCTCCGCGGGTACCGCGTGGGAAAGGACAGGTGCGTGAGGGCATCGCGTATCTGTGGGGCTCACCGCAACTTCGGGTGACCATCCTCCTGGTTGCCGTGGTGGCGGTGTTCGGCCAGAACTTCCGTGTTGTGTTGCCCCTGGCCGCCGTCGAACTGTATGGCGGTGACGCCTCCACCTACGGCTATCTCACCTCGGCGATCGGATTGGGGGCGCTGATCGGGGCGTTCTTCAGTGCAGGGGTGCACATCCCGACCTCGTGGTCGGTGCTGCTGACCACCGTGGCCTTCGGTGGGGTCAACATCGTGGCGGCCTTCAGCCCGACGCTCGCGATGGCGTTGGCCGTGATGTTCGGTGTCGGGATCACCAACATCATCTTCAACACGCTGGCCAGGACCGTCCTGCTGCTCAACACAGAACCCGAGATGCACGGCAGGATCATGGCCATCCACGGTCAGGTGTTTCTCGGGTCAACGCCGATCGGCGGTCCACTCGTGGGCTGGCTGTGCGAGTTGTGGGGCGCAAGGGCGGGCTTTGTCATCGCGGGAGGCACCGCGCTGCTGGCTGCTGTGGTACTCACCCGCAGCGCATTCCGGACCCGCAGTTCGTTTCCCGCACAACGGGAGCCCTGACCCCGATACGCTCGCGGGCGTGCCATCCTCTCAGACCCTGCGCGCCCTCGCCGGTCTACCCGAGTCGCCCGCCACGCTGGCGGAGTCGACGCTGGTCATGATCGACTGCCAGAACACCTACACCCGCGGCGTGATGGAAC
The DNA here is from genome assembly GCA_023415515.1 of Actinomycetes bacterium. Lineage (GTDB taxonomy): Bacteria > Actinomycetota > Actinomycetes > Mycobacteriales > Mycobacteriaceae > Mycobacterium. The sequence goes on along the minus strand of JAEZKH010000240.1, from coordinate 7,363 downwards.
TCGACGGCGTGCAGGCCGCGCTCGACGAGGCAGCCGCCCCGTTGGACCGGGCCCGATCGGCGGGCATCCCGGTCATCCACATCCAGCATTCCGACGGTCCCGGTTCGCTTTACGACATCGACGGCGAGAGCGGTGCGATCGTCGACCGCGTCGCGCCGCGCGACGGCGAAAGAGTGGTGGTGAAGAACTACCCCAACGCGTTTGTGCAGACCGACCTCGACGAAACGCTGAAGGCAGTCGACGCATCGAATCTGGTGCTGGCCGGGTTCATGACGCACATGTGTGTGAACTCGACTGCGCGTGGCGCGTTCAACCTTGGATACGCGCCGACGGTGGTGGCGTCGGCGACCGCCACCAGAGCGCTGCCCGGGGTCGGCGGCGACCCGGTCCCCGCCGAGGTGCTGCACTCGGCGAGCCTGGCCGCTCTCGCCGACCTGTTCGCCCTCGTCGTCACCGATGTGTCGGGGATCCCGGGCTGACCGGAGCGCACATGACGAGACCCTCCACGAAGATCAGTCGACTCAGCGAGAAACAGATCACCTCGCGCACGAAACTCGACGAACTCCTCGACAGCACACCGTTGGCCACCGTGGCGCTCGTCCGCGACGGTCACCCGGTCATCTTCCCGACCGGGTTCGCCAGGGTCGACGACGAACTCGTCATCCACGGGTCGACGGGCTCACCGTGGCTGCGAACGCTCGCCGCCGGCGCGTCCGCCGCTGTTTCGGTTACTGGATTGGACGGAATAGTGGTGGCGCGCAGCGCCTTCGAATCGTCTTTCCGCTATCGCAGCGCTGTGTTGTTCGGAGTCTTCGAGCCGATACCCGACGACCAGAAGGTTCGTTACCTGGACCGGCTGACCGAGGCGTTCATTCCGGGCCGCACCGCTGAGCTGCGGGCAAGCACCCGCAGGGAACTTGCGGCGACTCTTCCACTGCGGCTGCCGATCTGCGAGGACAACTGGTCGCTGAAGGTCAGCGCGGGGTGGCCCGACGATCCCGACGACGACATCGCAGGCGATGCGTGGGCGGGTGTGGTGCCGATGACCGTCAGCTACGGCGCGCCCCTGCCCGCCCCCGATCTGCGGCCTGACATCCCGGTTCCCGATTCGGTGCGGGCGCTGAGCGGTATGTCGCCGTTAGTCCAGTAGGGCGGTTCGCCGGTAGAGATCGGTGCGGCGGTCCCCGTGTACGTCGTTGTGGGCATTGATGCCCTTGATCCGCGCCTCGGCCAGGTCGACGTCGGCGATGACCAGCGCCGCCGTCCCGAATTCGGCCATCGCGAGCGGGTAACCGTCGGCGTCGGTGACAACGCTGCCACCGGTCCAATCCTGGGCTCGTTCGGTGCCGACGCGGTCGCACACCGCGATCGGCATCCGGTTCATTCCGGCCCCGGCCAGCACCCGCACCATCTCAGCGGGTCGTTCGCCCTCCGGTCGGGGCAGCAGAGGCCAGTTCACCGGTGCGCACAACAGGTCGGCACCCCCAAGGGCGACGGCGCGAACCCATTCCGGGAACTCGACGTCGTAGCAGATCATCACGCCGATGCGGCCGTGGTCGGTATCCACCACGAGTGGGAGGTCGTCGCCGCGGTCGAAGACTGTGTTTTCGCTGTCCCACAGGTGGGCCTTGCGGTATACGCCGCGCAGACCGGTCGGGTCGACGACGGCGGCGCTGTTGAATATCGCATCGCCGGCCGCCTCAGGGAAGCCGGCGACGATGGTGAGCCCGAACGCGGCGGCGAGATCGGCCCATTCCGTGACGGTGGCACCGTCGCGGGTCTCAGCCAGCGACGACAACTCTTCCCGGTCGGCGAACATGTATCCCGATGAGGCCAGTTCGGGGAGCACGACGATCTGCGCCCCGGCGCGAGCGGCCGATTCGACCGCGGTCCTGCACGTTGTGCGGTTTCCCGCGATATCTCCGATGGACAGCGGGATCTGCGCGCAGGCGACGCGGGTGGCCATTGGTCAATGGTGGGCCATTCGGGCCCGGAGCGCACCTGTGTCGATGGCAGAATCCACTCCATGCGGATGTCGGCCAAGGCGGAGTACGCCGTCCGGGCGATGGTCCAACTGGCGGCCGCCGAGGAAGGCGCGGTGGTCAAGACCGATGATTTGGCCAAGGCCCAGTCGATTCCTCCGCAGTTTCTGGTCGACATCCTGTCGGATCTGCGCACCGACCGACTCGTCCGCAGCCACCGCGGCCGCGAGGGCGGCTACGAACTGGCGCGGCCTGCCAGCGAGATCAGCATCGCCGATGTCCTGCGGTGCATCGACGGCCCGCTGGCCAGCGTGCGCGACATCGGCCTCGGCGATCTTCCCTACAGCGGGCCGACGGCTTCCCTGACCGATGTCTGGCGGGCGCTACGCGCGAGCATGCGATCGGTGCTCGAGGAAACGAGCCTCGCCGACGTCGCGAGCGGCGCGCTGCCGTCCCACGTCGCCGATTTCGCCGACGACTACCGCGGCCAGGAGAAGGATCGGGGTCACCGCAAGGTCCGTTAGTGGCGGCTCGGCGTGCGCGTGCGAAATGCGCTGCCGTCGATCATCATCCGCGGAACCCAGGTCGTCCGATGCCTGTTTGTCGGCGTTGGCGGCGGTGTTGCCGTGCTCGAATCGAGGCTCAGCCACCCGACCCGTAGGGCCGCGTGATGATCTCCAGGTAATGGCCTGCCGGATCCTGGAAGTAGACGCCGCGACCGCCGTCGTTGTGGTTGATCTCGCCCGGTCTGCTCTGTCTCGGATCGGCCCAGTGCTGGATTCCGCGATCGCGGATTTTGCCGTAGATCGAATCGAAGTCGTTATCCGAGACCAGAAAGGCGTAGTGCTGCGGACGGATGTCGCCTCCGCCTGCGACATCGGCGTAGTCGAGGCTGACGTCGTTGGCGACGGTCACTGCCAGAAAGTGGCCGAACGGCGTCGCGGCGGGAAGCCCGAACAGTTCGGTCAGGAAGTCCGCCGACTCCCGCTTGTTCTTCGCCGCGACGATCGTGTGGTTGAAGCTGATGCTCATGTATCTGCAGTCAACCACTTACGCCCGGGGGTCGCCACGATCCGCTCGGGGCTACGCCGGATGATGGGATGTATGCCCGAGGTCAGAGTCTTGACAGGCGATCGGGTGACGCTTCGCGCTCCCCGACTCGCCGACGCCGACGACCTTTTTGCCGCCGTGGCGTCCGATCCGGAGGTCACCCGCTTTGTCACCTGGACACCGCATCCCGACGTCGCCGAGACCCGCCGCGTCATCACCGAACTGTTCAACACGGGTAGGGAACGAACGTGGTTGGTCGAACTGCACGACACTCGACAGGTCATCGGCACGTGTGGTTTCCGGGCCGTTCAGCCGCATGTGCGCGAGTTCGGTTACGTCCTGGGCCGCCGATGGTGGGGACAGCGACTGATCGCCGAGGTGGTCGACTTGCTGATCGCAGAGATGGAACGCGATCCGAAGGTGCGACGGATATCGGCGGTATGTCATGTCGACAACACCCGCTCGGCGCGTGTCCTGCAACGGGCGGGCCTGTCGCTGGAGGGTCGGTTGGTGCGCCACACCGTGTTTCCCAACCTCGGAAACGATCCGCAAGACGTCCTGCAGTTCGGCAAGACGGTGGGGTGACACCGTGGCGCTCCGTCGTGGGGCCTCCCCGCTCTGCGTGGTACGAATGATCCCTGCACGGATGGGAGGCGGCGATGGCGGACGGGTTTGATCTTCGGAGCCTCGCCGTGCCCGTTGTGGTGGCACCCATGGCCGGTGGGCCGTCGACGCCGGAACTCGCTGCCGCGGGCACCAATGCCGGCGGGCTGGGCTTTCTCGCCGCCGGCTACCTCTCCGCCGAGGTACTGGCCGAAAGAATCGCCGCGGCGCGCAGTCTGACAACTGGCCCGCTGGGCGTCAACCTGTTCGTGCCGCAACCGAGCGCAGCAACCCCCGCGGCGATCGAGGCCTATGCCGCGACGCTTGCCGCCGATGCCCAGCGGTACGGCGTCGAGCTGGGAAATCCCGCCTTCACCGACGACGATTGGGCGGCCAAGGTCGAGCTGCTACTCGACGTACGGCCGGAGGTGGCGTCGTTCACCTTCGGCCTGCCCGCTGCCGCGGAATGCAAGCGGCTGCGCGATGCCGGCGTGGCCACGGTGGCCACGGTGACATCGGTCGACGAAGCCGACGCCGCGGCAAGCTGCGGAGTGGGCGCCATCGCAGTGCAGGGACCGTCGGCGGGCGGACACCGAGGCACCTTCGACCCCGTGGCCGAGCCGAACCCACAACCCCTCGACGAACTGCTGGCCGCGGTCATCGGCCGCGTGGATGTTCCTGTCGTCGCAGCAGGCGGCTTGATGAGCGCTGACGACGTCGCCAGGGTCGTCGGCAAGGGTGCGGTCGCCGCGCAACTTGGCACGGCGTTTCTGCTCGCCGACGAGGCAGGAAGCAGCCCGGTGCACCGAACCGCGCTGCAGGACCCTCAGTTCACCGAAACTCATGTGACGAAGGCATTTTCGGGCCGCTACGCGCGAGGGTTGCGTAATCGCTTCATGAACGACCACGACGCGCACGCGCCGTTCGGCTATCCCGAGGTTCACTACCTCACCGGACCCCTTCGCGCTGGGTCGGTGCGTGCAGGCGATCCGCATGGGACCAACGTGTGGGCCGGAACGGGCTTCAAGGCGATCCGGACAGGTTCGGTCGCCGACATCATCGCCGGCCTGTCCTGATCGTCCGGGTGGTCAGCGCACCTCGTCGATCACGATGTCGCCGTTGGCCGTTCGCGCCGTGATCACCGACGCGGCCGAGTGGGGGTCCGTCGTTCTCGGCACTCGAACGACGGTCGACCCGTGCTCGCTTCCGGTGTCGGCGTCGACGACGAACGGTCCGCGCGACGGGACACCGATGCGGATGTCCCCGTTGTCGGACGCCGCGTCGACGGTGCGCGGTGGGGGGTCGGAGAATACGACTTCGACGTCGCCGTCGTTGGCCGTAGCACTGAACGCGTCGGTCACTGTGATCGCCGAGCGTGTGGTGACGTCGCCGTTCTCGGTGTGAGCCTCGATACGCCGGGCCGATCCGCTCAGAAGTACCGCGCCGTTGTCGATGTGCGCGGTCAGCTGGTCGAGGTCCGCCTGGGCCATCAGCACGCCGTTTTCCTGCCGGCTGGTCACGGAGAGCTTGCGCGCCAGATCGGGCGGCAGGACGATCGTGATCTCACCGGCCCGACCCCAGTGCAGAAACGGTGAAGGTTCGCCACTGATCGCGATGCGAGTGCCTGCCGGGTCGTCGCTGACCGTCAGCGGATGCGCGCCTGCCCGGGTGGAGTTGACCATCCGGATGTCGGCGCGGGGTTCGGTGGCCCCGCCCTCCGCGGTGACGCGGACTGCCACCGGCAACTCGCCGGTGTCGACGACCAATGATCGCATCGTGGAAGGAAGTACCTCGCTGTCGGTGATCACCCTGAAGGTGGACATACCCCATGCCGCAACGGTGAGCGCGCCGATGCTACCCAGCACGAGCACCGCGGCGGCGCCGATGAGCAGTACTCGAATCGCTGTGCGGCCGCCGGGCGTCAGGGGCGGCGGCGCCGTCGGCGGAGCAGGTGGCACTGACGGTGGTGCCGGCGGCGGTGGAGCCATGGTCGTCATCGCATAAAGCCTTTCTCCGAGCTCAGGATTCGAGATAGCGAAGAACCGCGAGGACACGCCGGTTCTCGCTGTCGTCGGGTGCCAGGTTCAGTTTGGTGAAGATCGACGCGATGTGTTTCTCGGCCGAACCGGTCGAGATGTGCAGTGTCGCCGCGATCGCGGAGTTCGTTTTGCCCTCCGCCATCAGTTGCAGTACTTCGCGCTCGCGCTGGGTCAGCTGATCGAGTACGGCTCGCCGGTGTGAGCGCACCAGAATCTGTGACACCACTTCGGGGTCGAGAACGGTGCCGCCACCGCCGACGACCTGTACCGCGTCGAGAAAGGCGGGCACATCGGCGACGCGGTCCTTGAGAAGATAACCGAATCCCTTTGTGTCCGAAGCGATCAGATCTGCCGCATAGCGTTCCTCGACGTAATGCGAGAGCACGAGCACGGCTGACTCCGGATTCTGGCTGCGCAACAGGGCGGCGGCCCTGATGCCTTCGTCGGTGAATGTCGGAGGCATCCGGACATCCACGATCGCCAGATCCGGTCGGCTGTCGTTGACCAGCCTCAGCAGGTTCGTCGCATCAGGCACGCCTGCGATCACGTCGTGGCCCGCATCGGCGAGGATGCGCTCGATACCTGCCCGCAAGAGCGCCGAGTCCTCGGCGATCACGATGCGCATGGCAGCACCGCCGTGACGATGGTGGGACCGGTCGGAGGGCTCGAAACGAAGAAGGTCCCGTGGGCGGCGCGCACGCGTTCGTCGAGCCCGCGAAGGCCGGTCGCATCCTCGGCCGTCGTGATCGCGGCCCCGCCTCGGCCGTTGTCGAACACCGAGACGTGCAACTGATCGGCCGCTTCGTCGAATCGCACGGTGACGATGGCCTGGGTGGCGTGTGCGTGCTTGGCGACGTTCGTCAGCGCCTCGGCAACGACGAAGTAGGCGACGGACTCCGTTTCGTCGGGCAGCCTGCGCGGCAGATGGATGTCGAGAGTTGCTGACACGCCCAAATTCTCGACTCGCTGAACCACCGACGACAACGCGGCGTCGAGTCCGCGGTCGGCCAGGATCGTCGGGGCGATGCCGCGAACGACATTGCGGAGTTCGAGGAGCGCGCTCTTGGCGTCTTCGTGTGCTTCGGCAATCAGCTTCTTCGCCTGAGGCAGGTCGCTGTCCAGCTTCGTCTGCGCTAGGCCGATCGTCATCGCCAGCGACACCAGACGGGGTTGGACGCTGTCATGCAGATCGCGCTCGATGCGGTGACGCTCGGTGTGCGCTGACGACACCGCGCCCTTACGGGCCTCCGACAGGGCATTGACCTGGAACTTCAGCGCTGCCGTCGGAGAAGGGGAGAGCAGCCACCGGTCGATGGCGGCATCGAGAGCGGGTGCGAGCACCAGGATCCCCGCCGCGGCGAGCAGCGCAACCGCCGAGAGTGCAAAGGCCAACGGCGGTGACAGGAACCTCAGCCCGGCATCGTCGTCGCTCTGCCGTATCGCGATCGCCGCGGCGGGACCGATGAACGCGAACACCGCGAGGCCCAACGCCATGCCGGTGGCCACTGCGTCATAGATTCCGCGCAGCAGGTGATGGCTTGCGCCCTTCCAGAACCTCGCGCTGCTGATGTCCAACCACAGTTGGTGCAACCAGCGCTGAAATCCGTGATAGCGCGACATGTTGCGGGGCGGAACGGAAATGCCCATTCCGAAGACGGCTTCGCTGCGGAGCCGCTCCAGCCACTCCAC
>JAEZKH010000458.1 GCA_023415515.1 Actinomycetes bacterium | reverse complement strand
GTCGGCGACCGTGACCGATCCGCGCGCCGACCGGTCATCGATGGAGGTCGTGCCGATCCGCGCCGTCCAGGGATCGGACCGGTAGTCGGACTGGTCGATCGGATGTGGCTGCTTGAGCGCCCTGTTGCCCGACCCGTCGGGATCGAACAGCATCACCCACGAATCGGCGACCGGCACGCCTGCGGTCGGCAACAGCAGCGTCGAGCGCAGCCACAGCGCGCGGGCGCCGCCGGGGTCGTTGGCGCGGACGAATCGGCTCTCGTAGTAGGGCGCCTGCGGCTTCACGGGTCCAGCATCCAATACTTGACCGGTGACCGGGATGCAGATCGCCGCCTATGCTCTGGCCGCTGTGGCCGTCGCGGAGGCGGTCGGACTCGTCGTGCTGTGGGTGCTGTTGACGCGCGCCAGGCGCGACGCCGATGAACTGCGCGAACGGATGGACGCCCGCAACATGTTGCTCTCCGGCGGCCGCGAGGCGGTCAAGAACCTCTGGCAGACAGCCAACATCATCCGAAAAGAAGGGTTCGGCGCGGCGGTCCGGTCATCGATCGAGGATCTCGCCGACTGGGCCGAGGTGGAGCGTCCCGACCTGGCGCGCCTGGCACTCGACGGAAACGTGGCGATCCTGTTCTCCGACATCGAGGAGTCGACGGCGCTCAACGAGCGCATCGGTGACCGGGCATGGGTCCGCCTGATCGGCCGACACGACAAGATGGTCAGGCGACATGTGAAGGACCACAACGGACACGTCGTCAAGAGCCAAGGCGACGGGTTCATGGTGGCGTTCGCCGATTCTGTGCACGCGGTACGGTGCAGCATGGCGATGCAAAGCGCACTCCGCAAGCGGCCGAACGGAATTCGGGTACGCATCGGGATCCACGCAGGCAAATCCGTGCGTCGCGGCGACGACCTCTTCGGCAGAAACGTCGCCATGGCCGCACGGGTGGCCGGAGAAGCAGACGGAGGACAGACGCTGGTCAGCGACGCGGTGAAGCAGGCGGTCGACGGCCAGGACGGCATCTCGTTCGATGACGGCCGCGAGGTCGAGCTGAAAGGGTTCTCCGGCAAGCACCGGCTCTACGCGGTCGCCTAAGGCGCCGTCTGAGTCTGCGAATCCGAGAGCCGCTGGTGCAGCCGCGCCCGGATGTCCTCGGGCGTATACGCGTTTCGCCGGCGCTGGTCCCGCGCCACCAGCACCCCACCTGCGACGACACCGGCGACACCGGCCAAGCCAACCCACTTCCAGATGCTCCGCATGCCAGACAGTGTGCCTAAGCTGCGCTGGTGAATGCGAACACCGTCACCCTCGAGCGCGCCCTCGACGAGACCCGCACCGGCGATATCTGGCTCTTCCGGGGCGAGTCGCGACCCGACCGCGCGATCCAGACGATGACCAACGCCCCGGTCAACCACGTCGGGATGACGGTCGCGATCGACGATCTGCCGCCGCTGATGTGGCACGCCGAACTCGGCGACAAGCTGCCCGATCTGTGGACCGGCACCAACCATCGCGGCGTTCAGCTCAACGACGCACGAGCGGCCGTCGAGCGCTGGATCAACAACTACGGCCAGCGGTGCTGGCTTCGTCAACTGACTCCTTACGCCACCCGCGAGCAGGAGGACCTCGCCTTACGTGTCATCGCGCGAATGGATGGCACGCCGTTCCCCAGCACAGCGCGGCTGACCGGCCGATGGTTTCGCGGAAGGATTCCGACCGCCAGCGACTGGACACGTGGAATTCCGTTCGTGGACAAACGGATTCGTGAATCCGCACAGCGCAAACGGGCCAACGCGCGGAAAGCGGCGCTGGAAACCGCCTACTGCGCTGAAACCGTCGCCATCACCTATGAGGAAATGGGTTTGCTGACGACCGAGAAACACACGAGTTGGTTCGACCCCGGCAAGTTCTGGAGCGGCGATGCGCTGCCTTTGAACGAGGACTACAAGCTGGGCGACGAGATCGCCGTGGTACTCGGTTAGTCGCCCACAGTGCCCATGGGCTAGCTTTGGTGGGATGCGCTTGACGAACGCCTTCTTTGCCAACCACGCCGAAGTGGTCGACGACATGCTCAACGTCAGTGGTGGGTGCTGGACCTCCACCACGGTCGCCGACGGATCGACGGCGTTCGGAACTCGATGCGTCATCTTCTGCGAGGTCAGCAGGCAGGACCGCGGCAAGCAGTTCGGTCTGCACATCGACGCCGCGGGGCCGACCGGCCAGGAGTGGACGCCGGCGCGGTCGTCGTATTTCACGGTGCCCAGTCGGATCACCTTCATGGTGACCCCACCGATCGCACTGCCCATCGAACCCAGCGGTGGAATGCACACATACACGGTCCGCCTCGAAGATCACGACGAACGGATCGTCCTGCCGTTGCAGATCCAGGTGGTGGCGGGCAGCGCGTTTCCCAGTCGATGAATTGTCCGATTCGGTGATCGGATAGCCGGGCGGCGTTATCGTCGGCCATGCCACTCCACTATGTGGATCCACACAAGAAGCACAGCCCGCTGTACAAGGCGCAGGAAAGATTCAGCCGGTCCAGGCCTGGCCAGTTCCTCGCGCATCATCTGTTCCCGCGCATCGATCCCTGGCTGTTCCGCGCCACGGGAGGCCGCTACCCGTGGATCCTCGGCGGAATGTCAACAGCACCGCTGGTGACGACAGGCGCGAAAACCGGTCAGCGCCGCGAACATCAACTTACGTACTTCCACGACGGACCCGACCCGATCCTGACCGCCTCGAACTACGGCGGCTCGAAGCATCCGCAGTGGTATTACAACCTGAAAGCCAACCCGCAGTGCGAATTCGGCGACGAACCCTTCACTGCGGTCGAAGTCACCGATCCTGACGAGCACGCTCGCCTGTACGGCCTGGCCGAACAGGTGTATGCCGGATGGAGCGACTATCTGGTCACGACGGCGGCATCCGGCCGCACCATTCCGATCTTCCGCCTCGTCGCGCGTTAGGTAGGAGTTACAGCCGCGCGAAGCACGGATTGGCGTCCTCTTTGGGAATCGACGCATTCTGGCTGGAGAATTCTCCGACGACTCCACTGTCGGTGACTTTCACGCTGTCGGCGTGGATTCCGAGCGGATAATTGTCGTTGAGCTTCTTTGTCAGGTCGTTCAGCGCAGACTGCACTGCGTCTTTCGGCAGCGATCCGGCGACGTCGAGCACCTCCAGGTTCAGATCGCCGTCGGTCACAACCGGTTTGGCCGTGACGCTGTTCTCCCCTGCGTCGACGATGATGGTCCCCGCGGCGGGATCGGTGCGCACGCCCGTGATCAGGTTGCCGACAGCGGGCAGGTTGGCAGCCAACGTCTCCTTGATGCCCGCCGACGTCCAGTCCAGTGTCGCCGTCAGCGATCCGATGGTGCCTTTCGAGTCGCCGGTCTCCCGGAGGCGCACGTCGGAAACGGTGACATCGGCCGTCATTCCGGTGGCATCCTGCACATTGCGTCCGGCGGTCGTGACGGTGATGTTGGTGTAGTGACCCGTCATGTGCTGCCACAGGAACGGCGGATTGACACCGTAGGAGATCGTAACGCCGTCTTGCACAACGCATTCTGCGACTTCGACGAGCACTTGGTCGGCGCGATGGCGTGCGTACAGCTCGGCGCCGGCCAAGCCGCCGGCGACTAGCGCGACGATGATCACCGCGATCAGGATGATCGACTGCTTGTTGAGAAAGCCCCTGCCGCGGCGCTTCTTGGCCGCGGGAGGTTCGACCACAGGCGATGGCGACTGGGGAGGCGGCGGTGGCGGCACGCTGCCGGGTGGCTGCGGCGGCCTCGCGACCGGCGGCGGCGGTGTGTTTCGGGGTGGCTGTGGGATCCTCGCGCCCGGAAGCGGCGGCGTGTTACCGGGTGGCGGCGGTGGTGGAGGCGGTCGTAGCTTTTCGGTCGGCACCGCATCGGGCGGCTGTCTGCGCGTGCGGATCTGCTCGGTCGGAGGCTCCGGCGGCCGGGTCGGGCGCTGGATCCGACGGGTCGTCGGGTCCTCGTTCGGGTCCCCCCTGCCTTGCCGGCCCGGCTGCCCTTGGCGTGGCGGCGGCGGCGTGGTCACCTGCGCGATTCTGCCCCATCGGGCGTGATACCTCCCGGTTATCGGGTTTGCCGCGACAACAGGGCGGCTTCTGCGGACCGACCGGCCTGCGATGCCGCGATCGAACTGCACAGACACGCCGGTCGGCGTCACCGCGATCGCGGGCCTCGGGGCTTACCTTCACCGGGTGCCGACCCGAAGACCTACGCGTGCAATCCGCTATGCACGACGTCGGCGGCGGCGTATTGCGGCGAAGACGCACGATCTGACCGATTCCCAGTGGGTCGCACTGAAGATGGCGTGGGGCGGTTGCGCGTACTGCGGTGTACCCGATACGCCGCTGCAGAAAGATTGCGTGCTTCCCATCTCACGCGGCGGCCGCTACGTGCTCGCCAACGTCGTGCCGAGTTGTCGGTCGTGCAACACCAGCAAGTGCAACACCGAGGTGACCAGCTGGATGCGCCGCAAGAAGCTCGACGAGAAGAATTTTCTGCTGCGGCAGGCCGAGATCAATCGGCTGCTCGCCGCCGAGGCCGGGTAGCGCGCTCAACAGGCATCCAGCTGTGTCCGGCGTGTGACCGGGACGCGACCATCACCCGACATGCTCGGCGTCATGCCGACGCTCGAACTCGTCTTCCTGGTGGTCGCCTCGGTGTCGGTGGGCTTCTACTTCGGCCGCCGCACCGCCGGATCCGCACGAGCCTGGTACGCGCGCCCGCGACGTTCGCGACTCGCGCGACAGGCGCTCGCTTTGCTGGCACTCGGAGCCGTGACCAGGGCCAAGCGGTCGCTGCGGCGCAGATTCCCGACGGTCACACCGTTCCACGCGCCGCCCACGCCGTGGCGGAGACGGTGAACGGACCGTCACCGAGACGGCCGCGCGCGACCGACTCCAGACGCGAGCGCCCATCTCCATCGAGGTTCTGGACGTAGTCCCCCGCGGGACCCACACCGAAGCTGTACGGCTCCCACCACTCCTCGAACGTGGGATGGACGACCTCCACCCGGATGGCGCCTTCAACCACCTCGGCTAGCCCGGCATCGTCGAACAACTCGGTGAGGTGGCCCTGATGCGCCCCGGACAGCAGCGCTTCGTCCGTGGCCTCCGGGTCGATGGTGTGCACGGCATCCCAGAACGGCGCCAGAGCGCCGGTCGGCCCGTCCCATACGCACGCCGCGACGACCCCGCGTGGGCGGGTGACGCGCGCCATCTGCCTGAGTCCGACTACGGGGTCGGTCATGAAGTGCACGACCAACTGCGCAAGCGCGGCATCGAAAGATGCTGTGCCGTAGGGCAACTCTTCGGCTGTACCGCACACCACCTCGATGCCGGGGAAACGCTCACGGGCCGCGTCGACGAAACGCGCCGAGGGATCGATCGCCGCCACCTCGCTTCCGACCGACAGTAACCGCGCGGTCAGGGCTCCCGGTCCGCAGCCGACGTCGAGCACCGCGTCGCCCTTGCCCACTCCGGCGAACGTGGTGAAGACCTCGGCCAGAGGGTCGGCGTACCGGCCCATGAAGCGGGCGTACGCCTCCGGCGACACGTCGAACCCCACCGGAAAAGCCTACGTCCGGGGCGCCGCGGGGCCGCACGTTTCGCGCGGACGGCCCCGGCTACGGCGTCTGGCGCATCTGTTCGCGAACGGCTTCCCTGTCGATCAAGGACCACACGTCTGTGATTCGGCGGTTCTCGAACCGGTAGAAGACGTGTTCGGCGAACGTGAACCGTTGCCCTGTCGGCTCGAAGCCGAGGAACGGGTGTTGCGGAGTGCACTGGAACAGTAGTCGGCACGATACGACGTGGTCATCGGCGAGGAGCAGTTCCGGGTGGAACCACAGGTCGGGTATTGCGCGCACATCGGATTGCAACATCGCCCGGTAGTCGTCGACAGTGAGTTGTTTTGCGTTGTACGACAACCGATCCGCCACGAACGTGCCGAGTTCTGCCCAGCGTCGCTCGTTCAGACACGTCAGGTAATCGCGGTAGACCGCGAGCAACGCGCTGAGGTGCCCCTCTCCCATGGGCGGCATCTTGCCACGGTGCAGGCGAGATCCGGCCCGGGAGCCAGGATTCCTCGACATCGAACTCGGGACGTCGCGCCAGGTACGAAACCCGTCAACGGTTCAGTGTTTTCTGGATTCATGAGTTCATGTACTTTCAGAAGCATGGAGACCTTGGTGCATCGAGACGCACTGGCCCGCTTCGGCTACGCGCTCTCCGACCCCACTCGCGCGCTGATCCTGCTGAGCCTGCGCGAGGGGGGTCGCTATCCGTCCGACCTCGCCGACGAGATGGGTGTGTCGCGACAGATTGTCTCCAATCATCTGGCCTGCCTGCGCGGGTGTGGGCTCGTCGTCGCTGTTCCTGAGGGGCGGCGCAGCCGATACGAACTGGCCGATGCCCGGATTGCCCACGCGCTGAACGATCTGGTCGGACTGGTGCTGGCTGTCGACCCCAATTGCTGCGCAGCCGCCGATGACGGGTGCTGCTGAGATGCCGGCACGTTCGACCGTGCGGCGTGCTGGGGTCTCACCTGACCGGCGCCGGGTGTTGTCCCGGCGCATCCGATTGTTCGTCGCGCTGACGATCTCCTACAACGTCGTGGAAGCGGTCGTCGCGTTGACCGAAGGCACGCGGGTCTCATCGACGGCGCTGATCGGTTTCGGGCTCGACTCGGTCATAGAAGTGTCGTCGGCGGCAGCAGTGGCGTGGCAGTTCGCGGGTCGCGACCCGGAGGCGCGAGAGAAGGTCGCCCTTCGCGCGATCGCTTTCTCGTTTTTTGCGTTGGCGGTGTATGTGTCGCTGAATTCCATCCTGGCGTTTCTCGGGTTCGGCGAACCGAAGCACTCGACCGTCGGAATTGCTCTTGCCGCCGTCAGCCTCGCGGTGATGCCGGTCTTGTCGTGGGCGCAACGGCGTGCGGGACGAGAGCTCGACTCGCGTTCCGCCGTAGCCGACTCGAGGCAGACTCTCCTGTGTACTTACCTGTCGGCGGTCTTGCTGATCGGCCTGCTGCTCAACTCGCTGCTGGGTTGGTGGTGGGCTGATTCGACCGCCGCTCTCGTCATCGCCGCGGCCGCCATCCGTGAAGGCGTCGAAGCCTGGAAGGGCGACTCATGTTGCGCCGCGGGCGCATGTTCGACAACGGCACAACCGCTAGCCGGTCTCGGCCGGTCGGATGGCTGACAGGCCGAACTTGGCACGGGCCTCGTCAGTCACCGGGGTGAACAAGTTGACGAGGTTTCCGTCCGGATCCCGAAACAGCAGCGCCCGGTTACCCCACGGCATAGTGGTCGGTTCCGTCACGACGTCGGCCAGGCCGCTGCGCAACCGCTCGTAATCGGCGTCGACGTCATCGACGACGAATTCCACGATCGCGCTGCGGTTGGCGGCAGGCTCGGCGGCCCCGACGGCGAACAACGGAACTGTCTTGTCGCTGCCGATCGCCAGCGTGCCCGCCGATGTCGGAATCTCGGCGAACAACTCGTTGGCCCACACCGCCGCGCTTTCGGTGACGTTTTCGTAGAACGCCACGAGCCTCCGGACATCGGCTGTGATCAGGCGGGTTGACACGAACTTCACGGTGGCTCCCTGTCAATGGAAAGGTGGCGAGGTCACCTGCGTCGGCGCCCCGGCAGCACGCTAGCCAGCGCGTCCGACAAGCCTCGCGCCTCTCGCCTCCGCGGAACGCTGATCTCCCGACGCCGGTCCACTCAAAATCTCCCTATTACTCCAATCGGTATTTGGAGTAATGTTGAACCATGACCTACGTGATCGCAGAACCGTGCGTCGATATCAAGGACAGGGCGTGCGTCGATGAGTGTCCGGTCGACTGCATATACGAGGGCAAAAGGATGCTCTATATCCATCCCGACGAATGTGTCGACTGCGGCGCGTGTGAACCCGTATGTCCGGTCGAGGCAATCTATTACGAGGACGATGTACCCGACCCGTTGCAGCCGTACATCGAGGAGAATGCCAAGTTCTTCACCGCGACACTGCCGACGCAGGACGGTCCGCTTGGTTCACCCGGCGGCGCTGCGAAACTCGGCGTGGTGGATGCCGACACCGAGATGATCGCGGCGTTGCCTCCGCAAGGCGACTGATGCGCACCGACACGTCGGTTCCGAAACCGACGACGGGGCCGCCCGGTCGGCGGGATGTGATCCTGCAGTTGCTGCGCGATTCAGCCGAGCCGCGCAGCATCAGCAGCATCGCCGACGAACTGGGTGTGCACCCGAATACGGTCCGGTTCCACCTAGACGGACTGTTACGTGCGGGGCGGGTCGAGCAGGTGCTCGGTGCGTCCGCCGGTCCTGGCCGTCCGCCGGTCCTTTTTCGCGCCAGTAGCCGGATGGACCCGGCTGGACCGACCAACTATCGACTTCTCGCAGGGATCCTGACCGGCTACGTCGCCGACGAACCCGATGCGGCGGCGATCGCGGCACGACTCGGACGTTCGACGAGTGCGGCGGTGGTCACGTCACCGCCGCGGGGCCGTGCGCCGTCCAAGACCCAAGCGGTCGACGAACTTGTCGGGATCCTGGCGGATCTGGGCTTCGAGCCCGAACCCGCCGGGGGGCCTCGTACGCGCGACATACGGTTGCGGCACTGCCCTTTCCAGAGCCTGGCCGAACAACACCGGGAGGTCGTCTGCTCGGTGCACCTGGGCCTCATGCAGGGCGCCTTGTCAGCGATGCGGGCACCGGTCACAGTCGATCGTCTGGAACCGTTCGTCGAACCCGACCTGTGTGTGGCACATCTGGTTTCTGCAACGAGGGGCCGTGATGGCTGAAGTCGCGATCCGGGTCGCTGCGGCGGCAACCATGCTGTGGCTCGGCATGGTGATGGCGATCTCATTCATGGAAGCTCCGCTGAAGTTCCGTGCCGAAGGTCTCGATCTTCGTGTCGGGCTGGCTATCGGGCGAATCGTGTTCCGCGCACTCAACATCGCCGAGGTCGGGTGGGCGGTGGTCGTCGCGGTGTGTCTGGCCGTGGCGAGGCCCGCGGCGCCACTGCTGGTCCTGGCTGCGGGGACAGGTGCGCTGCTCGTGGTCCAACTGGTGCTCATACGCCCGCGACTCAACCGGCGTTCGACGCTGATTCTGGCCGGGCACGACGCGCCTCGCTCGCGCGCGCACCACGCCTATATCGGGTCGGAGGTGCTCAAGCTGGGAGCGCTTGTCGCGCTCGGCACGACACTGCTGTGGGCATGACCCGACAACGATCGAAGGAGACGTCATGAGCACGAATCAGCCCATCCTCGAAGCACTCGGCGATCACGACTATCTGATTCGGTTCCACGACCGCGAGGACACTGTCGTCGTTCGCCTGTATGCCGATCCCGCCGTCGTGGCCCAGATCGCCGATGACGAACAGCAGGTGGTCGAGGCGACAGCGGCTTATCTCATCGCGCGGCAAAACGCTGAGGATCTGCCCGAGCAGATCGACCTCGACGCCGTGGCTGCCGCGTACGACACCTACATCGACGACCTTCGCAGTGAGCTGACCTCGACCTCGGATCAGTAAGCGCGACGGGCAGCCTCAGACGTTGAAGCGGAACTCCACGACGTCGCCGTCGGCCATCACGTAGTCCTTGCCCTCCATCCGGACCTTGCCCGCGGCCTTGGCCGCCGCCATCGAGCCCGCCTCGATCAGGTCGTCGTAGGAGACGATCTCGGCTTTGATGAAGCCCTTCTCGAAGTCGGTGTGGATGACGCCTGCGGCCTTCGGCGCGGTGTCACCCTGATGGATCGTCCACGCCCGCGCCTCCTTCGGGCCCGCGGTGAGGAACGTCTGCAGCCGCAGCGTGTGGAACCCGGCCCGCGCCAGCGCGTCGAGTCCACGCTCGGTCTGACCGATCGACTCGAGCAGCTCGGCAGCCGACTCGTCGTCGAGCTCCTGCAACTCGGCTTCGATCTTGGCGTCGAGGAAGACGGCATCGGCAGGCGCCACCATGTCACGCAGCGAAGCGATGCGGTCGGCGTCGGTGAGGACCTCTTCATCGGCGTTGAAGACATAGAGGAAAGGCTTGGTCGTCAGCAGGTTCAGTTCCCGCAACAAGGCGACGTCGACCGATTTCCGGGCGGCGAACAGCGTCTTGCCATCGTTGAGGATCTCCTGGGCAGCGACCGCCGCCTCATGCGCGGGCCGTCGATCCTTGTGCGTGCGCGCTTCCTTCTCCAGCCGCGGTATCGCCCGCTCCAGCGTTTGCAGGTCGGCCAGGATCAGCTCGGTCTCGATCACCTCGATATCGGATCTGGGATCGATCCGCCCGTCGACGTGAGCCACGTCATCGTCGGTGAACACCCGAACGACTTGGCAGATCGCGTCGCTCTCGCGGATGTTGGCGAGGAATTTGTTGCCGAGGCCCGCGCCCTCCGAGGCGCCCTTGACAATGCCCGCGATGTCGACGAAGGTGACCGGCGCATGCACGATCTTTTCCGATTCAAACATCTTCGCGAGCTCGTTGAGCCGCGGGTCGGGCAGAGGCACCACACCCTCGTTCGGCTCGATCGTCGCGAACGGGTAATTAGCCGCCAGTACGTTGTTGCGCGTCAGCGCATTGAAGAGCGTTGACTTACCGACATTCGGCAGCCCGACGATTCCCAGATTCAAGCTCACAGGGAGCCAAGTCTAGGAGACACCCGCTGCCACACCAGCGCGCGCTGGCAGCCACATCCAGCCGAAGCCGGTACGGTCAACGTGTGTCAGGACAGAGTGCGAGGTCTGCGGTAGTGGCCGAGCATCGCTCCATGATCCCCACCATTCCCGGTGTGCCGTCATGGGGTGCGGTGCTCATTGCGGTCACGTTCACCGCAATCGGCTTCGCATTCGATGCCGGGTCGGGCGCCAAGGAACTCAGCCTCGCCTTTGCTGCCGCCTACTCCGTCGGGTGCGTCGCCGCCGTGGTGGCCGTGCGGCAGACCGGTGTCTTCACTGCCGTCATCCAGCCGCCGCTGGTCTTGTTCGTCGCCGTGCCGATGGCGTACTTCCTGTTTCACGGCGGCACCATGGACGGGCTGAAAGACCTCCTCATCAACTGCGGCTATCCGCTCATCGAGCGCTTCCCGTTGATGTTCTTCACATCGGCGGTCGTCCTGCTGGTCGGTCTGGCCCGCTGGTACATGGGGATGTCGTCCCGCCAGACAGTGCCCGCCGAGTCCGTCGAACCGTCCGAGGGCCGGCTCTCGGCGGTCACCGCCAAGATCGCCGGGCTGCTGAACCGCGATTCCGAGGACGACGACCACGTCGACGAGGCGCCCGCGCCGCGACGCAGCAGACAGCATTCGATCGACCGCAGCGCGAAGACGGGTGGGCAGGCAGGATCGTCCGCTACCGCGCGCAGCCGCAACGGGCGACCCGTCAAGCGGACCCAGACACCACGCGCCCGCCACACCCGACCGCCGGAGACCGAGATCATCGAGGCGGTGACGGAGCGCCCGCGTCGACCGCGCACCGCCCGCAAGAGCACCGACCCGACGGTGCCGCCGTCCGAGCCGCGGCGCAGACCGCGCACGACCTCGACCCGCGAACCCCGGGCGTCGTCCACCCGCGAGCCCCGGGCGTCGTCCACGCGCGAACCGCGTTCCTCCACGCGTGAGCCACGTTCGACGCGCGAACCCCGTTCCTCGTCCACCCGGGAGCCGCGCACCTCGTCGACGCGGGAACCGCGCACCTCGTCGACGCGGGAGCCGCGTAAGCAGCCGCCGCAAAGCGAGCGCAGGTCTTCATATCCCCGTCCAGACCGGCACAGCCGGTTCGACGGTTTCGAGCCCTTCGAGCCCCACGGGACGAGCGGGTCAAACGGCAACGGCTACAACGGCACCCACCACCCGATCTCGCGGGTGCGGTATCGCGGCGCCGAGGACGCCGATCCACGCCCGCAGTACCGTTCCCGGCCGCGCACGGCGAAACATCGGGCCGACGCGTGGGAGTACGACGTCTAGAGGCCCTGGCTGCGGGCCGGACGGATCTCGCGCGGCAGCGCGAAAACCAGCGTCTCGTTAGCCGTGGTCACCGGTTGCACCGTCTCGAAGCCGTATTCTGCAAGCCGCTCGAGCACGCCGCGCACCAGAATCTCGGGGACCGAGGCCCCCGAGGTGACGCCGACAGTGGTGACGCCGTCCAGCCAGGTCGGCTCGATGTCGTCGGCGTAGTCGACCAGGTGGGCGGCATCGGACCCGGCGTTCAACGCGACCTCGACCAGGCGCACGGAGTTCGATGAATTGCGTGACCCGACGACGATGACCAGCTGGCACTCCGGTGCCATCGCCTTGACGGCCACCTGACGATTCTGGGTGGCGTAGCAGATGTCGTCGCTGGGCGGATCCTGCAACGTCGGGAACTTCTCCCGTAGCCGACGCACCGTTTCCATCGTCTCGTCGACGCTCAGCGTGGTCTGGGACAGCCAGATCACTTTGTTCTCGTCGCGAACGATCACGTCGTCGACCGCGTCGGGGCCGTCGACGAGTTGGACGTGGTCGGGCGCCTCACCCGCCGTGCCGATGACCTCTTCATGGCCCTCGTGCCCGATCAGCAGGATGTCGTAGTCGTCCCTGGCGAACCGCTTCGCCTCGTTGTGCACCTTTGTGACCAGCGGACAGGTCGCGTCGATGACCTTCAGGTCGCGCTCCTTGGCGTTGAGGTGCACGGTCGGCGCGACGCCGTGTGCCGAGAACACGACGATCGACCCTTCGGGCACTTCGTCGGTCTCGTCGACGAAGATCGCTCCGGCTTCGGCCAGGGTCTGCACCACGTGGACGTTGTGCACGATCTCGTGCCGGACGTACACCGGCGCTCCATGCTTCTCCAGCGCCCGCTCGACCGTCTCCACAGCGCGATCCACCCCGGCGCAGTAGCCCCGGGGCTCGGCAAGCAGCACACGCTTGCCTGCGGGGCTGTTCCGGCTACCGCCAGCAACTGAGCTGGAGGCGCCCGGAATCCCCATGTTGATAGTCGAGGGCATGGTTCCCAGGGTACTGACCCGCGCGCTGGAAGGGCCAGCCGTAGGCTGTGGCCCATGGCTACTGCACCCTATGGGGTTCGTCTGCTGGTCGGAGCGGCGGTAACCGCCATCGAGGAAACACGAAAGCTTCCGCAGACCATCCTGACGTATCCGATGACCGTCGTCAGCCAGGTCGCACACCTCGTGATGAAGGTGCAGCAGGACGTGGCCGACCTGGTGAACCGCGGCGACGAGACGTTGGAGAACCTGTTTCCGCCCAAAGACGAGCAGCCCGAATGGGCCACGTTCGACGAGGACCTCGCCGACGACGGACCTCCCCAGCCTGCACCCGACGGCGAACGGCTCACCGAAGGCAGGTTTGTGCTCTTCACCGGTGGCGAGCCCGAAACGCAGGTCGACGACACCCCGCCGCCCGTGAGCTCCGAAGCGCCCGAGATCGTCAAGAAGTTGGACTACGAGACGTTGACGCTGGCCCAGCTGCGGGCGCGGCTGTCCTCGTTGCGGGTCGCCGACCTCGAAGAGCTGTTGGCCTACGAGGAGGCGACCAAGAACCGCGCCCCGTTCCAGACGCTGCTGGCCAACAGGATCACCCGCGCGACCGCCAAGTGACCGACTGAGCGTGACCAACGACGAGCGAGGTCAGTCCGCGGACAACCCCTACCCGGTCCGCACCGTCGCAATGATGGTCAAAGAGTGGATCGAAAAGCTCGGCACAGTCTGGATCGAAGGGGAAGTCGCACAACTGTCGATGCGGCCCAACACCAGCACGGCCTTCATCACCCTGCGCGACCCGGCCGCCGACATGTCGCTGTCGGTGACGTGCCCGCGCGACCTGGTGATGAACGCGCCGGTCAAGCTGTCCGAGGGAACGCGGGTGATCATGCTCGGCCGGCCGAACTTCTTCGTCGGCCGGGGCACTTTCTCCTTGCGGGTCAACCAGATTCGCGCAGTCGGGGTCGGTGAGCTACTCGCCAGGATCGACCGGCTGCGCAAGCTGTTGGCGGCCGAGGGACTGTTCGATCCGCGGCTGAAGCGGCCGATCCCGTTCCTGCCTGCCACCGTGGGACTCATCACCGGCCGCGCAAGCGCCGCCGAACACGATGTCGTATCGGTGGCCAAAGACCGTTGGCCCGCAGTCAGGTTCGCGATTCGCAACACGGCGGTGCAGGGCACGAACACCGTTCCGCAGGTCGTCGAGGCGCTGCGCGACCTGGACGCCGATCCCGGCGTCGACGTCATCGTCGTCGCGCGCGGCGGCGGAAGCGTCGAAGACTTGCTGCCGTTCTCCGACGAAACGCTGTGCCGGGCCATTGCAGCGTGCACCACACCGGTGGTCAGCGCGATCGGCCACGAGCCCGACAACCCGCTGTGCGACCTGGTTGCCGATCTGCGGGCCGCCACCCCGACCGACGCCGCCAAGCGAATCGTCCCCGACACCGCCGCCGAACTCGCGCTGCTGCACGACCTGCGCAGCCGAAGCGCGCGGGCGCTGCGCAACTGGGTGCGCCGCGAGGAGCACGTCATCAGTCAGCTACGCAGCAGGCCGGTGCTGGCCCAGCCACTTGCCGCACTGACGGCACGCTCCGACGAGGTGACCCGCTGCCGGACCGCGGGCAGGCGCGACATCGCCCGGCTGGTCGCGGTGGAATCCGAGCGGATCGGGCATCTGTCGGCGCGGCTGACGACGCTCGGGCCTGCGGCTACCCTGGCGCGCGGCTACGCGGTCGTGCAGGCGGTAGCGGCGACCGGTGAGGCCGCCGTGCTGCACAGCGTCGACGATGCACCTGCCGGGACCCGGCTGCGAGTGCGGGTCTCCGATGGCGCGATAACGGCGGTCAGCGAGGGAATTCAATGAAGCCTATTAGTGAACTGGGATATGAAGAAGCCCGGGATGAACTGGTCGAAGTGGTGCGCCGTCTCGAACAGGGTGGGCTCGACCTCGATGCCTCTCTCAAGCTCTGGGAAAGGGGCGAAGAGCTGGCAAAACGGTGCGACGAGCACCTCGCGGGGGCCCGCAAGCGCATCGAGGATGCGCTGGCCGCCCGGGACGACGACGAAAGTTGAGCAGTCAAATATCCTAACGTGAAGCCTCGAAACTGGAACACGTTTCATTTATGCTTTCGGCCATGGGTGATTCAACGCTGACGACTGAACTCGGCCGTGTGCTGGTCACCGGCGGCTCCGGCTTCGTCGGGGCCAACCTGGTCGCCACACTGCTGGAGCGCGGCCACGACGTGCGGTCGTTCGACCGTGCGCCGTCGCCGCTGCCCGAGCATCCGCGGCTGCAGGTTCTCCAGGGCGACATCTGCGACAAGGACACCGTCGCGGCCGCCGTCGAGGACATCGACACCGTCTTCCACACCGCCGCGATCATCGACCTGATGGGCGGGTCGTCGGTCACCGAGGAATACCGTCAGCGCAGCTTCGCGGTCAACGTCGGAGGCACCGAGAACCTCGTGACCGCCGCCAGGGCGGCTGGTGTCAAGCGTTTCGTCTACACCGCCTCCAACAGCGTCGTGATGGGCGGGCAACGGATCACCGCAGGCGATGAAACCCTCCCCTACACCGAGCGCTTCAACGATCTCTACACAGAGACCAAGGTTGCCGCCGAGCGATTCGTGCTGTCGCAGAACGGCGTAGAGGGCATGCTGACCTGCTCGATCCGACCAAGCGGTATCTGGGGTCGAGGCGACCAGACGATGTTCCGCAAGCTGTTCGAGAGCGTGCTCGCCGGACACGTCAAGGTACTCGTCGGCAGCAAACACGCCAAGCTCGACAACTCGTACGTGCACAACCTGATTCACGGTTTCATCCTGGCCGGCGAGCACCTGGTGCCCGGCGGAACGGCACCTGGGCAGGCCTACTTCATCAACGACGGTGAGCCGATCAACATGTTCGAGTTTTCCCGTCCCGTCGTCGAGGCGTGCGGGCAACGTTGGCCCAAGTTGCGAATCTCGGGTGCGTTCGTGCGCTGGGTCATGACGATCTGGCAGTGGTTGCACTTCCGTGTCGGGCTGCCCAAGCCGCCGTTCGAGCCGCTCGCCGTTGAGCGCCTCTACCTCGACAACTACTTCTCGATCGCCAAGGCACAGCGCGACCTCGGCTACGAGCCGCTGTTCACGACCGAAGAGGCGATGGGTGAATGCATGCCGTACTACCTCGAGTTGTACAAGCAGATGCAGGCACAGGGGCGCGAGCAAGCGGTGCCGGGCGTCGCGACGGCTTGAGCCGTCGGCGGTCAGGTGACCAGGTGAACGGGGTGACGCGTGACCGCCTCGATGCGGGAGCCGGCGCGATGAAGTAAATCGGTGCCCAGTGCGATCAAGGCGCGCGCCGCTGCGATCTCCTCGCCGATCATCGGTTGGCTGATATCGGTCGGGTTGCGGAACGCATCCCCGATCGCAGTCATCTCGTCGTCCTCGTCGCCGAGGCGCGCGCGAACCGTCGCGTGCGTGTGGGTGTCATCCTCGTCGAACTCGATGTCGATATGCCAGTCGTTGTCCAGAACTCTGTCGTACATTCGCCACCTCTCCGGCTATCAGAGTGCGCTGTCGAGCCGGGCTTGGTCGTCGTTTCCGTAAATTCTCACCACCAAGGTGCCCAAGGCGCTCCGCTGGGACGCTCACCGACCTACCGTCGATGTGCACAGATGCGCGGAAACGTGACGTAAGGGGGCCGACGATGCCCGACGACAAACCGAACATCCTCGTCATCTGGGGTGACGACATCGGAATCTACAATCTGAGCTGCTACAGCCGGGGTTTGATGGGTTACTTCACGCCCAACATCGATCGCATCGCCGACGAGGGGATTCTGTTCACCGATTCCTACGGCGAGCAGAGTTGCACGGCGGGCCGCTCATCGTTCATCACCGGTCAAAGCGTCTACCGCACCGGGATGAGCAAGGTCGGCATGCCCGGAGTCGACATCGGATTGCAGAAGGAGGATCCGACGATCGCAGAACTGCTCAAGCCGCTGGGTTATGCCACAGGCCAATTCGGCAAGAACCACCTCGGCGACCTGAACAAGTACCTGCCGACCGCGCACGGGTTCGACGAGTTCTTCGGCAACCTGTACCACCT
>JAEZKH010000411.1 GCA_023415515.1 Actinomycetes bacterium | reverse complement strand
TACTCGTCGGCAGCGTCTTTTGTGTATTAGCTACTGCCGCGGCCGCGGAGGCCTCGCGCACCCGGGCCGAGTCGGATACCGGCTCCAACGACGACGATCCCCCGCCCCGCGGACCGATACTGCGCCGAATCACGCTGGCGCCGTTGAACGATGAGCGGTCGTGACCGGTTTCGACGACCTCGACGACGCGGCCAAGGTCAAACACAGCCAGGCCGAGTTGGCGGCTACCTACGATGAGCTGACCGCGATCCTGGACCGGCTCGCCGCGCTGCGCACCGACGCGGCCGACCCCGACGGCGACATCGCGATCCAGCTCGGACCCGACGGCCGGTTGCTCAGCCTGGCCATCGACGACTCGGTGCCGGGCAGGCTCACCCACCTCGCGCTCGAGGAGAAGCTCAACGATTTGCTTGCCAGAGCCAATGTGGTTGCTCAAGCATCCTGGAAGGCCGCCCGCTGACAGCGCGGGAGAAGTTGCCGATCTGCGGCAGGCCCATTCTCGGTTAGGGTTACCGAGTGACCACCCGCCCGTTCGTGCCTCCGCCGCGCGTGCCGCCTCCCGAGGCCGGTGGGGGCAAGATCGCGGTCGAACCACCGATCGCCGCGCCGGTCCCGCCACCCCGCAGCATCTGGGGCATCGTGCTGCCGATCGGCCTTGTCGTCGGCGTCCTCGGGTTCATCATCGCGATGTACGTTTCCGGCCAGCGCTCGCTTGCTACCGGGTTTGCTATCTTCCCGCTGATCATGCTGATGAGCATGGGCGGAATGCTGTTCCGCGGGCGCGGGGCCGCCCAGAAGATGCCGTGGAGTCAGCTCGAGCAGTATCGCCGGGAGTACTTCGCCCGCCTCGACGAAGTGCGCGACGAGGTCCAGGAAGCGGCCCGCAAGCAGTGGGCGCACCGTCAGCACAGCCATTGGGCGCCTTCGGATCTGGTCAGCGTGGCCGGATCGCCCCGGATGTGGGAGCGCAGGCCGGGCGATCCGGAGTTCGGTGTCGTGCGGCTGGGCACCGGCCGCGTCGAGCTGGCCATGACCATCGACAAGCCGCAGATCGCGGCGGCATCGAAGATCGAGCCTGCGACGGGCCACGCCCTACGCAAGTTCCTGATCGAACAACGTCACGTCCGGGGCATGGCCCGCGTGCTGTGGCTCGAACGCAGCCCCGGCATCTCGATCGTCGGCGAGATGGATTCGGTGCGCGGTGTCGCACGGTCGATGATCTGCCAACTGGCCGCCTTCCACAGCCCCGCCGATCTGCAGATCATGGTCGTGACGTCCGCGCCGGAGAGCTGGGATTGGCTCAAGTGGCTGCCCCACTGCCAACATCGCGAAGCCCGCGACGGGTGCGGTGAGCGCAGGCTCGTGTTCACCTCCCCCCTCGACCTGGAGGCCTTCGCGGGCGACGAACTGCTCGACCGCAAGGAGTGGACGCCGCCCGCCAGCGGTCTGCACGGCGGACCCGATCCGTCGGCGCCGCCGCTCTGGGTGATCTTCGACGACAACTGCGGCACGGCCGAGGACTGGGCGGGCGCCACCGGCAAGCGCGGCGTCGGCCGGGTGTGCTTCGTGCGGTTGGCCCCCGAGGTCGCTGTCGGAGCCGCACCGGCGGCCACCTCCCACCGCGGCGTCGGCTTCGATCCCGACAGCACCTACCGGCTCTCGAACGGCGTGCTTCGTAAACGAGTGGGGGTCGGCTACCGGTGACATCGCTGCCAGAAGAACTCGACGACGCGTTCTACGCCGTCGCCGACTCGATGAGCATCGCCGACGCGGAGCGGTTCGCGCGCGCCTTGGCGCCCTGGCGGCCGGTCGGTTCCGCCTCTGCGACCTCGGCATCGGACGGCCCCGCCCGAGACCTGTTGGAAGTGCTCGGGATTCGTGATGCGCGCAAGCTGGACGTGGACCGGCTGTGGTCGGCTCGCCGCACCCAGAACCGGCTGTGGATGCGGTTCCCGATCGGGCTCGACCCGACCGGGGAAGTGGTCGAGCTGGACTTGAAGGAGACGTCGCAGTACGGGATGGGCATGCACTCGGTGCTCATCGGCTTCTCGGGCTCCGGCAAGTCCGAGACCATCATCACCGAGGTGACGTCGCTGGCGTTGACGCATTCGCCCGAGACGGTCAACGTCGCCTTCCTCGACTGGAAGATGAAGTCGGCAGGCATTGTGCTGGAACGCTTTCCACACGTGGTGGCCAGCGTCAGCAACCTCGGCGACGAGATGCATCTGGTCGAGCGGATGCTCGAAGCGCTCGAGGGCGAACTCGACCGTCGCGGTGCGCTGTGCGCGGCGACGAACTGCAAGGACCTCAACGTCTACAACGAGAAGCGGATGGTCGACCCGTCGCTGGAGCCGGTGCCGGGTCTGGTGGTGATCATCGACGAGTACCAGGAACTGTTCCGCAGCGATCTGGGCGCCGAGTTCGTCGACCTCTGTTGGCGCATCGTGCGTCAGGGCCGCTCGCTGCACGTCTTCCTGCAGTTGGCCGGCCA
The DNA here is from genome assembly GCA_023415515.1 of Actinomycetes bacterium. Taxonomy (GTDB): domain Bacteria; phylum Actinomycetota; class Actinomycetes; order Mycobacteriales; family Mycobacteriaceae; genus Mycobacterium. The sequence goes on along the minus strand of JAEZKH010000411.1, from coordinate 444 downwards.
GACCGTCGACTCGCATCGGCTGATGAAGATCCGCAGCCTCATCGGTTTCTTCATGGCGCTGCGCACCGGCACCGAAGAGGACTCCCGCGAAGCCATCGGCTCGTCGATCGCCGCGCATCTGCCCGAGAAGGGCAAGGAGGGCACCGGGTTCCTGCGCGAGGGCATGCGTCCGCCGCGCGAGTTCCGCGCCTTCTACACGTCGCCGCCGTTCGTGCCTCCGCCGGAGGACGGCGGGCCCGCGCAGGTGGCCGCCGCGGGCACCTGGTTCACCCCGCGCACCTTCACCGCCACCGAGGTGCCCGATGTCGAAGGGCTGCTTGCGCCGCCGGAGACGAACGGGCAGGAGCCCGCGCCCGCGCCCGCGCAGGCCCCGGTCGCGCTTGCGCCGGGGGAGTTGCCGCCGACCGTGGTCGACACGATCGTGGACTCGCTGCGGGCGACCGG
>JAEZKH010000340.1 GCA_023415515.1 Actinomycetes bacterium | reverse complement strand
GGCCCGCGCAGCCACCCGCAGAAGCGCCACCCGCAGAGGCGCCGCCCGCAGAAGCGCCGCCCACCACTCCGCTGACCGTGCCGGGATCGCCGACGTGAGCCGCCGCACCGCAAAGGGCGGCGAGAAGACCGGCCAGAAGACCTCGCCGCAGCCGCGGTCGGCCCGTGCCCGCCGCACCAGGGCGCCGGTCACCGATACGGGTCTGCGCAGTGCGTCATTCGTGTTCCGGCACCGCACAGGTAACGCCGTCATCTTTCTCGTGCTCGTCATCGCCGCCGCGCAGCTTTTCAACCTGCAGGTGCCGCGGGCCGCCGGGCTACGGGCCGAGGCGGCAAGCCAGCTCAAGGTCACCGATGTCGACAAGGCCGTGCGCGGCAGCATCGTCGACCGCAACAACGACAAGCTGGCCTTCACCATCGAGGCACGAGCGCTCACGTTCCAGCCGGTGAAGATCCGCAAGCAACTCGCCGAGGCCAGGCAGAAGTCCCCGGACGCGCCCGAACCCGAGGCGCGGCTGCGCGCCATCGCCGCCGAGGTGGCATCGCGGCTCGACAACAAGCCCGACGCCAAGACCGTGCTGAAGAAACTGAAGAGCAACGAGTCGTTCGTCTATCTCGCCAGGGCCGTCGATCCCGCACTCGCAGAGGCGATTTCGAAGAAGTTCCCCGAGGTGGGGTCCGAGCGCCAGGATCTCCGGCAGTACCCCGGCGGATCGCTTGCGGCCAACATCGTCGGAGGCATCGACTGGGACGGGCACGGGCTGCTCGGCCTCGAGGACTCGATGGACGCGGTCCTCGCGGGCACCGACGGGTCGGTCACCTACGACCGGGGTTCCGACGGTGTGGTGATCCCCGGCAGCTACCGCAACCGGCACACCGCTGTCAACGGCTCCACCGTCCAGCTCACCCTCGACGACGACATCCAGTTCTACGTCCAGCAGCAGGTTCAGCAGGCCAAGAACGCCTCCGGCGCCGAGAATCTCTCGGCTGTGGTCCTCGATGCCAAAACCGGTGAGGTGCTTGCGATGGCGAACGACAACACGTTCGATCCGAGCCAGGACATCGGCAGGCAGGAGGATCGCCAACTCGGCAATCCCGCGGTGTCGTCGCCGTTCGAGCCGGGATCGGTGAACAAGATCGTCACCGCCGCGTCGGTCATCGAATTCGGACTGTCCAACCCCGACGAGGTGCTGCAGGTTCCCGGCTCGATCGACATGGGCGGCGTCACCGTCGGCGACGCGTGGGAACACGGCGTGATGCCTTACACCACCACGGGAGTCTTCGGTAAGTCGTCGAACGTCGGCACACTGATGCTGGCCCAGCGAATCGGCCCCGAGCGCTACTACGAGATGCTGGAGAAGTTCGGCCTCGGTCAGCGGACCGACGTCGGACTGCCCGGCGAGAGCGCGGGCCTGGTGCCGCCCATCGACCTGTGGTCGGGCAGCACCTTCTCGAACCTGCCGATCGGACAGGGGCTTTCGATGACCCTGTTGCAGATGACAGGCATGTATCAGGCAATCGCCAACGACGGAATGCGAATTCCGCCGCGCGTCGTCAAGGCGACCATCGCGCCCGACGGCACCCGCACCGAGGAGCCCCGCCCCGACGGTGTGCGCGTCGTCTCCCCGCAGGCCGCCCAGACCGTACGCAACATGCTGCGTGCCACGCTTCAGCGTGACCCGATGGGGACGCAACAGGGCACGGGCTCGACCGGAGCGGTCGAGGGATACCAACTCTCCGGCAAGACCGGCACCGCGCAGAAGATCAACCCGGCCTGCGGCTGCTATTACAGCGACGTCTACTGGATCACCTTTGCGGGAATGGTCACCACCGACGACCCGCGCTACGTCGTGGGCATCATGGCCGACAACCCGCACCGGACCGCAGACGGGCAGCCCGGTACGACGATGGCACCGCTGTTCCACAACATCGCAAGCTGGTTGCTGCAACGGGAGAACATCCCGCTCTCACCCGATCCCGGCCCGCCGCTGACGCTGCAGGCCACCTGACCCGACAGGCACGCCGCAACCAGGCCGGTAGTGTGTCAGGGCCATGAAGCTGCGTCCCAGCCATCCCGCCGGTCAACTGCTCGGACGACTGGCCGACCAGGCAGGCGCGGTGATCTCGCCCGCAGACGCCTGCCTGCAGACGGTCGTCACCGGGGTGACCCTGCGCAGCCAGGACACCCAGCCGGGGGACCTGTTCGCAGCCCTGCCCGGCGCGACATCCCACGGTGGCCGGTATGCGGCCGACGCGATCGGGCGCGGCGCGGTCGCGGTGCTGACCGATCCCGACGGCCTGGCCCTGATGGGGTCGAACGCGACGGTGCCGGTACTCGTCCGCCCCGACCCGCGATCGGTCCTCGGCGGGTTGGCCGCCAGCGTGTACGGCGACCCGTCACGGCATCTCCGAGTGCTCGGAGTCACCGGCACGTCGGGTAAGACCACAACCACCTATCTGGTGGAGGCCGGCCTGCGGGCCGCCGACCGGGTGGCAGGTCTGGTGGGGACCGTCGGTATCCGGATCGCCGGGGAGGACCTGCCGAGCAAGCTGACCACACCCGAGGCGCCCGACCTGCAGGCGCTGCTGGCGCTGATGGTCGAACAGGGCGTCGACACCGTGGTGATGGAGGTGTCCAGTCACGCGCTGAGTCTGGGACGCGTCGACGGGGTCTCCTTCGAAGTCGGCGGTTTCACCAATCTGTCCCGCGACCACCTCGACTTCCACCCGACGATGCAGGACTACTTCGACGCCAAGGCGAAGCTCTTCGATCCCCGGTCATCAACGGCAGCAACAACATCCGTGGTGTGCATCGACGACGAAGCGGGCCTGGCGATGGCGGGCCTTGCGGCCGATCCGGTCACCGTCAGCGCAACCCGGACCGACGCCGACTGGCGGGTCGACGAGATCCGCACCGTGGAGCGGGGCGCGCAGCGATTCTCCGCTGTCGATCCCGCGGGCGTGCATCACGCGCTGGGGATCGCTCTTCCCGGCCGCTACAACGTGGCGAACGCGCTGCTCGCCGCGGCGCTGCTCGACGCCGTCGACGTCTCACCGGAACAGGCCGCACCGGGGCTGCGCGACGCGCGGGTACCCGGCAGGCTCGAACCGGTCGACAGTGGGCAGGATTTCCTGGCGCTGGTCGACTATGCGCACAAGCCGGGGGCGCTTCGGGCCGTTCTGGAGACGCTGCGCGAGCAGGCGAGCGGCCGGATCGCGGTGGTGTTCGGAGCGGGCGGCAATCGCGACCCCGGTAAGCGGGCGCCGATGGGGGAGGTCGCCGCGGAACTGGCCGATCTCGTCGTCGTCACCGACGACAACCCCCGCGACGAGGATCCCGCCGCGATCCGCGCCGCCATCCTCGCGGGCGCGGCGGCAGGCGCGGGTGCGGTCGTCGAGATAGGCGACCGCCGCAGGGCCATCGACCACGCCGTCGCATGGGCTCGCGAGGGCGACGTCGTGCTGGTCGCGGGCAAGGGCCACGAGGGAGGCCAGACCAGCCACGGGCAGACCCGCCCGTTCGACGACCGCACCGAGCTGGCGCAGTCTCTCGAGGCCAGGAGGATCCGCGCATGATCGACCTGACGCTGGCCCAGATCGCCGAGATCGTCGGCGGTGAGCTCGCCGACATCTCCGCCGCCGACGCCGCGACCACGCGGGTGACCGGCACGGTCGAATTCGATTCCCGCGCGGTCACTTCCGGCGGGTTGTTCATCGCGCTACCCGGTGCGCGGTCGGACGGGCACGACTTCGCCGCCGCCGCGGTGGCAGCGGGCGCGGCGGCGGTGTTGGCCGCCAGGCCCGTGGGAGTGCCCGCTGTCGTCGTGCGACCGCACCCCGGAGCGCCCACCGACAGCGGGGCCAGCGTGCTGGAACACGACACCGACGGTTCCGGGGCCGCCGTGCTCGCCGCACTGGCCAAGCTGGCCGCCGCGGTGGCAGCCGAACTGGTGGCCGGCGGCCTGACCATCGTCGGCATCACCGGATCGTCGGGAAAGACGTCGACCAAGGACCTCGTCGCGGCCGTGTTGGCCCCGCTGGGGGAGGTGGTGGCACCGCCGGGCTCGTTCAACAACGAGCTTGGCACCCCGTGGACGGTGTTGCGGGCCGGCGCGGACACCGATTTCCTCGTGCTGGAGATGTCGGCGCGGCATCCCGGCAACATCGCCGCACTGGCATCCATCGCACCGCCCTCCATCGCGGTCGTGCTCAACGTGGGCACCGCCCATCTCGGCGAGTTCGGCTCGCGCGAGGCGATCGCGCGGACGAAAGCCGAACTGCCGCAGGCCGTCCCGGCATCCGGTGTGGTCATCCTCAATGCCGACGACGAGGCCGTCGCAGCCATGGCGGAGATGACCGCCGCCCGAGTCGTCCGGGTGTCGCGGTCCCCGGGCGCCGACGTGTGGGCCGGTCCGGTCACCCTCGACGAGCTCGCCCGCCCCCGCTTCACGATGCACTCCGCGGGCGCCGAGACCGAGCTCACGCTCGCCGTGCACGGCGATCACCAGGTCTCCAACGCCCTGTGTGCGGCCGCCGTCGGGCTGGAATGCGGGGCAACACCTGCCCAGGTGGCTGCCGCGCTCGCGGGCGCCGGCCCGGTGTCCCAGCACCGCATGCACGTCACCACCCGCGACGACGGCGTCACCGTCATCGACGACGCGTACAACGCGAATCCCGATTCCATGCTGGCCGGCCTGAAATCCCTGGCCTGGATGGCTCGCCAGGGCGGCGAGCCGAGGCGCAGCTGGGCGGTGCTCGGCGAGTGGCCCCAACTCGGCGACGACGCTATATCCCACCACGACCGCATCGGCCGACTGGCGGTGCGCTTAGATGTCAGTCGACTCATCGTCGTGGGAACCGGGAGATCTATGAGCGCGATGCACCACGGGGCGGTCATGGAGGGTTCGTGGGGAGGAGAGGCCACCATGGTCGCCGACGCTGACGCCGCGTTCGAACTGCTTTCCGCCGAGCTGCGCGGCGGAGATGTGGTGCTCGTCAAGGCGTCCAACGCGGCCGGGTTGGGGAAGCTCGCCGAGGCGTTGGTCGCCTCATGAGGCAGATCCTCATCGCCGTCGGCATCGCGCTGACGGTGTCGATCCTGCTGACGCCGGTGCTGATCGGTCTCTTCACGCGGCAGGGTTTCGGCCACGAGATCCGCGAGGACGGGCCGCCGAGCCACGCCAAGAAGCGCGGCACACCGTCGATGGGCGGCGTGGCGATCCTGGCGGGCATCTGGGCGGGCTACCTCGGCACGCATCTCGTGGGCATGGCGCTCGACGGGCAGGGGCCCTCGGCGTCGGGTCTGCTCGCGCTCGGGCTGGCCACCGCGCTGGGCGTCGTCGGGTTCATCGATGATCTGATCAAGATCCGGCGCGCGCGCAACCTGGGTCTGAACAAGACGGCCAAGACCATCGGCATGTTGCTGGCCGCCGTCGTATTCGGCGTGCTCGCGCTGCAGTTCCGTAACGCCGACGGGCTCACCCCGGGCAGCGCCGAGTTGTCGTACGTGCGTGAGATCGCCACGGTGACCCTGGCGCCGGCGCTCTTCGTGCTGTTCTGCGTGCTGATCGTCTACGCGTGGTCGAACGCGGTGAACTTCACCGACGGCCTCGACGGGCTTGCCGCCGGTGCGATGGCCATGGTGTGTGCGGCCTACGTGATCATCACGTTCTGGCAGTTCCGCAACGCCTGTGCGACCGCGCCCGGCGTCGGTTGTTACAACGTGCGCGACCCGCTGGACCTTGCGCTGATCGCCGCCGCGACCGCCGGGGCGTGCATCGGGTTCCTGTGGTGGAACGCCGCACCGGCCAAGATCTTCATGGGCGACACCGGTTCGCTCGCCCTCGGCGGCATCATCGCCGGGCTGTCGGTTCTGAGCCGCACCGAAATGCTTGCCGTCGTGCTCGGCGCCCTGTTCGTGGCCGAGGTGACGTCGGTGGTCGTGCAGATCCTCGCGTTCCGCACGACGGGGCGGCGGGTCTTTCGGATGGCGCCGTTTCACCACCACTTCGAACTGGTCGGCTGGGCCGAAACGACGGTGATCATCCGGTTCTGGCTGTTGACGGCCATCGCCTGCGGCCTGGGCGTGGCGCTCTTCTACAGCGAGTGGCTCACCACTGTCGGAGCCTGACGTGAACCGCCGCGCCGTCGCCCCGCTCACGCCGGGCACCCGCGTGCTGGTGACCGGCGCCGGTATCACGGGCCGTTCGGTGAGCGCAGCACTCGAGCCGACGGGAGTTCGGCTGACCATCTGCGACGACGATCCGCTTGCCCTTCAGCGCCTGGTCACCCCCGCATCCGTCGTCACCACCGGCGAGGCCGTCGACACCGTCGCCGACTACGCACTCGTCGTCACCAGCCCCGGATTCTCCCCGGACGCACCGGTTTTGGCGGCCGCGGCCGCTGCGAGTGTGCCCGTCTGGGGAGATGTCGAACTGGCGTGGCGGCTGGATCAGGCCGGCTGGTTCGGGCCACCGAAGCACTGGCTGGTGGTGACCGGCACCAACGGCAAGACGACGACCGTGTCGATGCTGCACGCGATGCTCGTCGCCGGGGGGCGGCGCGCGGTGCTCTGCGGCAACATCGGTAACCCGGTGATCGACATGCTCGCAGAACCTGGCGCAGGCGTCGACCTGCTCGCCGTCGAGCTGTCGAGTTTTCAGCTGCACTGGGCGCCCTCCGTGCGTCCGCACGCCGGCGCGGTGCTCAACGTCGCGGAGGACCACCTCGACTGGCACGGATCGATGGCGGCGTACGCCGCCGACAAGGCGCGGGCGTTGACGGGCCGGGTGGCCGTCGCCGGGCTCGATGACCCGGTCGCCGCCGGGCTCCTCGATCACGCACCCGCGCAGATGAAGGTGGGGTTCACCCTCGGCGACCCGGGGCGAGGGCGGCTGGGGCTGCGCGACGGCCTGCTGGTCGACAACGCCTTCGCCGACGGCCTCGTGCTCGCCGAAGCCGCGTCGGTTCCGGTGCCCGGTCCGGTCGGGGTGCTCAACACGCTGGCCGCTGCGGCCCTTGCCCGTGCCGTCGACGTGCCCGCGGACGCCATCGCAGACGCGATCGCGGGGTTCCACGTCGGCCCGCACCGGGCGCAGAAGGTCGCCGAAATCGACGGCGTGACCTATGTCGACGACTCCAAGGCGACCAACCCGCACGCCGCGCACGCGTCGATTGCGGCCTATCCGAGGGTGGTGTGGGTCGCGGGCGGTCTTCTGAAGGGCGCCTCGGTCGACGAGCTCGTGTCGGAGGTGGCCGATCGCCTGGTCGGCGTCGTGTTGCTCGGCCGCGACCGCGCGCTGGTGGCAGATGCGTTATCGCGACACGCCCCGGATGTCCCCGTTGTGGAGGTTGTGACGGGGGAGGATTCTGTGGTGCCTGATACGAATGAGCCTGATGTGACTTCTGTGACTCGGCTGATGACCGAGGTGGTCGCCGCCGCCCGGCGGCTGGCACGTCCGGGCGACACCGTGCTCCTGGCTCCCGCAGGCGCTTCCTTCGACCAGTTCAGCGGGTACGCCGAACGCGGGGATGCCTTCGCGGCCGCCGTGCGGGCCGCCAGCTAGCCATGTCGAGCATTCTGAGCCGGCTGAAGCATCGCCGGGCCGGTGCCGCGGATGAGTCCGGCGGCGCCGTAAGCACCCGCGAACCGCGCACCCGCTTCGGCGCCTGGCTCGGCAGGCCGATGACGTCGTTTCACCTCATCATCGCTGTCGCCGCGCTGCTGACCTCCCTCGGTCTGATCATGGTGCTCTCGGCGTCGGGGGTGCACTCCTACGACGAGGACGGCTCGCCGTGGGTGATCTTCGGTAAACAGCTGATCTGGACGCTGGTCGGCCTGTTCGCCTTCTACGCCGCGATGCGCATGCGCGTGCAGACAATGCGCAGCCTGGCGTTCAGCGGCTTCGCGGTCACCGTCGTGCTCCTCGTGCTCGTGCTGATCCCGGGAATCGGCAAGGTGGCCAACGGTTCCCGTGGTTGGTTCGTCGTCGCCGGGCTGTCCATGCAGCCGTCGGAGCTGGCCAAGATCGCGTTCGCGATCTGGGGTGCGCACCTCTTGGCGGCCCGCCGCATGGAACGCGCCTCGCTGCGCGAGATGCTCATTCCGCTGGTGCCGGCCGCGGTGATCGCGCTCGCGCTGATCGTCGCCCAGCCAGACCTCGGCCAGACCGTGTCACTGGGCATCATCCTGCTGGCACTGCTCTGGTATGCCGGCCTGCCGCTGCGGGTCTTTCTGTCCTCGCTTTTCGCCGTCATCGTCTCGGCGGGGGTGCTCGCCATGGCCGAGGGCTACCGGTCCGACCGGGTGATGTCGTGGCTGAACCCGACCGCCGACTCGCAGGGCTCGGGCTACCAGGCCAAACAGGCCAGGTTCGCGCTCGCCAACGGCGGCGTGTTCGGTGACGGACTCGGCCAGGGCACGGCCAAATGGAACTACCTGCCCAACGCGCACAACGACTTCATCTTCGCCATCATCGGCGAGGAACTCGGCTTCATCGGTGCTGCGGGTCTGCTGTGCCTGTTCGGCCTGTTCGCCTACACGGGGATGCGCATCGCGCGCCGCTCGGCCGACCCGTTCCTTCGCCTGCTCACCGCGACCTCGACGATGTGGGTGCTTGGTCAGGTCTTCATCAACGTCGGCTATGTCATTGGTCTGCTGCCGGTGACGGGGCTGCAGCTGCCACTGATCTCGGCCGGTGGAACATCAACGGCAACAACACTTTTGATCATCGGAGTGATCGCCAACGCCGCCCGGCACGAACCAGAGG
>JAEZKH010000336.1 GCA_023415515.1 Actinomycetes bacterium | reverse complement strand
GAGTACACGATCGTCGGCAGGTTCGCCGCCGCGGCGACGGCGAAGGCGAGGGCGACCAGGAACGCGACGTTCTGGCCGTTGGCGAGGATGCCCAGCCCGATCGCCGCGACGCCGAGCACCACCGCGGTGATGCGCGACACCCGCACCTGTTCTTCTTCGGTGACTTCGTGGCTCTTCATCACGCTCGCGTACACGTCGTGGGCGAACGAGGTCGACGCGGTGATGGTCAGCCCGGCGACCACCGCGAGGATGGTGGCGAACGCGACCGCCGAGATGACACCGAGCAGGACGACGCCACCGAGTTCGAAGGCCAGCAGCGGCGCGGCGGCGTTCTGTCCGCCCGCGGCGGCCAGGATCCGATCCGGCCCGACGATCGCAGCGGCGCCGTAGCCCAGCGCGAGGGTGAACAGATAGAAAGCGCCGATCAACGCGATCGCCCACACGACGGAGCGTCTGGCCTCCTTGGCCGTCGGCACGGTGTAGAAGCGCATCAGCACATGCGGCAGGCCCGCGGTGCCGAGGACGAGCGCGATGCCGAGCGAAATCAGGTTGATCTTCGACGTCGTCGACCCGCCGTACTGGGCACCGGGCGCCAGCACATCGCGGCTTGCGACTGCCTCGTTGGCCGAGCCGGAGATCGCGGCCTGAGCCGAGCCGAGCATTCCCGAGAAATCGAGCCCGAACTTGGCCAGCACCATGACGGTCATCACGGCCGCCCCGGCGATCAGTAGGACGGCCTTGATGATCTGTACCCATGTGGTGCCGCGCATTCCGCCGATCAACACGTAGGCGATCATCAGGACGCCGACGACCGCGATCACCACACTCTGCCCGCCGCGGCCGTTGACGTCGAGAAGCAACGCGACAAGGCCGCCCGCGCCCGCCATCTGGGCCAGCAGATAGAAGAGCGAAACGGTCATCGTCGACGTCGCGGCCGCCAACCTCACCGGCCTTTGCTTGAGCCGGAAGCTCAGTACATCGGCCATCGTGAATTTACCTGTGTTGCGGAGCAATTCGGCGACCAGAAGAAGCGCCACCAACCAAGCGACCAGGAACCCGATCGAATACAGGAAGCCGTCGTAGCCGTAGACGGCGATGGCACCCGCGATACCGAGGAAGCTCGCGGCCGAGAGGTAGTCACCCGCGATCGCGATGCCGTTCTGTGGGCCGGTGAAGCCGCGGCCGCCGGTGAAGAACTCTGCGGCAGTTGACTTCTTGCGGCCGGCGCGGATCACCACCATCAACGTGATGACGACGAATGCGGCGAAGATCGCGATGTTGGCGACCGGGTTGCCGACGGCGGAGTGGTCGGCGGCCAGCAGGGTGGTCATGATTCTTCACCTTCCATCTCCGCGCGGATGGCCTCGGCCCGCGGATCGAGTTCGGTGTTGGCGAACCGGATATACAGACCCGTGATGACGAAGGTCGTCACGAACTGGCCGATGCCGAGAAGCAATCCGACGTTGATGTTGCCGAACACCTTTGTCGCCATGAAGTCGGTGGCGAAGGCGCCGAGCACCACGTAGAGCCCGTACCACACCAGGAAGAAGGCGGTCATGGGAAATACGAAGCGGCGCAGCTTGTTTCGAAGCTCTTGAAACTCGGGACTGCGTTGGACCGCGAGGTAGCGGTCTCTGCGCACGGCGAGCGCGTCTTGTTCTGGCGAATCCGTGAGGGACACTGATGGCCTCCTGTCGATGTGAGCCGACCTTCGCCGGCGGCTCCTTGAGACCTTCCTCACATCTACGGGCGCTGTCGACGCCCATACGGCCAACCCGTCGATGCGTGCGGTGAGCGGTCGCTGCGGCACGACGAACGGTGGGCGGTCAGTCGTCGGGAGTGCGCTCCACGCTCATACCGAGGCGTTCGGGCAGGTGCATGCGCGCGAAGATCCGCGCGGTATCGGCGGGCACCGACGATCGGGTCAGCCCGCTCACGACGACCATCGTCACGAACGCCACGGGCACGCTGATCGCCGCGGGATATCCGGCAAGCATCGCGGGCCAGCCGCCGAGCAGTCGCTCGTCGATGCCGCCGGCGAGCGTGAGCCCCGCCGCCCCGCCGGACAGAAGACCACCGGCCAACAGCCCGCACACTGCGCCGGCGGCGGTCAGCCCGCGCCACCAGATGCCGAGCACCAGCAGCGGACACAGCGTGGATGCGGCCACGGCGAACACGAGACCGACATTGCGGGACAGTTCCAGCGTCGACGCCGCCAGCGCGAGCGGCAGGGGCAGCAGGCCGCCGATCACCGCGGCGATCCTGAAGTCACGGACCCGCCCGCGCAGGACGTCGGTGGCCAGTGCCCCGGCGATGCTCACGAGAAGACCCGACGACGTCGCGAGGAACGCGGCGATCGCGCCCGCGGCCACCAGCGCCCCGAGCAGCCGCCCGACCGCACCGGTGATCGCCGCTTCCGGCATCAAGAGGACGGCCGCGTCGGCGGTCCCGGTGATCAACAGCTGCGGCACATACAGTCGTGCGAAGACGCCCATCACCGTCGGGAAGGCGTAGAACACCGAGAGCAGGAGGATGACGGTGAGAGCGGTGCGCCGCGCCGCCCATCCGTCGGGGTTGGTGTAGAAGCGCACCAGGACATGGGGAAGCCCCATGGCGCCAAGGAATGTGGCGACGATGATCGACAGCACCTGATACAGCGGATGCGCGCCGCCGAGCCCGCCGCCTGAACCCAGCCACTCCGCGCCCGTGTCGGGCGCACCCCGCACCACCGGCGTTGCCGACCCGGGGGCCAGCGTGAGCGTGCTTCCCGCCCCGAGCGCGTGCGCACCGGCAGACGGTATGGGCGCGTCGGGCACCTGCCGGCCGTCGAGCGTGCCGGACACGGTGAGTCCCGCGGGTGCGTCCACCTGGACGACGACGTCGGTCTTGACCGCGACGGTGGTCTTCTGCGCGACGGAGGGCGGCAGAGGTCCGCCGAGCGGCGCGGGGTCGGAGACGAAGAGAACCAGCAGTGCCAGCGCGGGTACGGCGATCGCAGTGAGTTTCAGCCAGTACTGGAACGCCTGGACGAACGTGATCGACCGCATCCCGCCGCCGACCACGTTGCCGATGATGATCGCGGCGACCGCCGCGGGTCCGACCCATACCGGCAGACCGAGCAGGATGTTGATGGTCAGGCCCGCCCCTTGATACTGAGGCACCAGATACAGGACGCAGATGACCGCGACGAACACCATCGTCACGGTCCTCAGCCGGGCCGAGCGCAGCCGAAAATCGGTGAAGTCCGGCACGGTGTAGGCGCCCGAGCGGCGCAGCGGCGCCGCCACGAACAGCAGCAGTGCAAGATACCCGGCGGTGAAGCCGACCGGATACCACAATGCATCGGCACCGTACTTGGCGACCAACCCTGCGACACCGAGAAATGAAGCCGCCGAGAGATATTCGCCGGAGATCGCGGCGGCGTTCGACCGGGGCCCGACCATGCGCGACGCGACGAGGAAGTCCGACGTGGTGCGTGACAGCCGACCGCCGTACACACCGACGGCGACGGTCGCCAGCGCGGCGGCCAGCAACGCCGCAGCGGTCAAGGCGGGCGAGGGTGATCCGGTCACGGCTCGTCGTCGACCGCGTGGATGAAGTCGCGCTCGCCCTGTTCGGCGAGCCGGACGTAGAGTCTGCCCGCGCCGTAGAGCAGTGGATACATCAGCACCGCGAGCACCAACCAGTTCAACCGGAAACCGAGCACCGCAAACGATGCCAGCTCGGGGAAAAGGCTGCCGCCGACGGGGATCACGATGACCGCGCACATCACGACCGCCGACAACCGCAGCGCGAGGCCGAGTTGGGCTCGGACGAGGCCGCGCACTAGTGCGTCGCCGACCTCGGTCTGCTCCTGCACCTCGACCCGGGTGCGGACCAGCCGCGCTCCCCTGCGGTGTGCGAGGACCACCCGTTCCCGCGGCGGCCTGCCGTCACTCACCGTTGCGCTCCGAGCGGTAGCCCCGCATCGGGTCCCGGATCAGCCGGTCGCGAAGCTCACGCACCTGGCGACGGCTCACCGGCAGTTCCACGGCCGGTGACGCGCCGTTGGCCCGCACCTGCACCATCACCGCCCCCGCCTTGGTGCGGACCCCCGTCACCATCGGCAGCGCAACCAGGTAGGAGCGGTGCACACGCTGGAAACCGACTTCCGCCCATCGGGATTCGAGGGTGCTCAGCGGAATGCGGACGAGATGGGCACCGGTGGCCGAGTGCAGCCGGGCATAGTCGCCTTCCGCTTCGACCCAGCCGATCGTGTCGCGTCGGATCAGGTGCGTGACGCCGCCGACCTCTGCGGGTATCACGTCGGGGTTCCGCTCGGCATCGGTTGTCGGTGCCTGCTCGTCGGACTTTCGGCCGGACATCACTCGCCGCACGGCTTCGTCGAGCCTGTCTCGCCTGATCGGTTTGAGGACGTAGTCGACGGCCCCGACGTCGAACGCCCGCACCGCCTTGTCGTCGTGTGCGGTGACGAACACCACCGCCGGCGGTTCGGCGAAGTTCCCGAGCACGGCCGCCAGTTCCAGCCCGGACAGCCCGGGCATGTTGATGTCGAGGAAGATCGCATCGATGCCGCCCTCGCCGAGGTCCCGCAGGGCGGCGGTGGCGTCGGCTGCCACGCGCACCGAGCCGATCGCTGGATGTTGCCCCAGTAGGTAGGCGAGTTCGTCGAGCGCGGGCGCCTCGTCGTCGACGGCAAGGACCGTCATCATCGAAGCGGTCATGCGCCCGCCCGCACACCCGAGCGGAACTTCGGCACGCGCATCATCACCTTGGTGCCCGCACCGACCGCCGTCTCGACGACAAGACCGTAGTCGTTGCCGAACGCGGCGCGCAGTCGATGGTCGACGTTGCTCAGTCCGACGTGTGCGCGATCCTCGCCGGCATCGGTCAGCACGTCGGCATGGCCCGACCGCAGCACCTCCGGATCCATCCCCACTCCGTCATCCTCGACGGTGATCGTGGCGTCCGAACCCTCATCGCGGGCAACGATATCGATGGATCCACCTCCCTGACTTGCGATTCCGTGCCGAACCGCGTTCTCCACCAGCGGCTGCAGCATCAAGAACGGCACCACGACGTTGAGCACCTCGGGCGCCACATCGAGCCGCACTTCGAGTGACTCCCCGAACCGCGCACGCTCCAGGCTCAGGTACCGGTCGATATTGCGCAGCTCCTCGGCCAGCGTGGTGTACTGCGCCGCGGTCCGAAACGAGTAGCGGGTGAAGTCGGCGAAATCGAGGATGAGTTCGCGGGCACGGTCGGGGTCGGTGCGCACGAACGAGGCGATGGTGTTCAACGCGTTGTAGATGAAGTGCGGGCTGATCTGTGCCCGCAGCGCGATCACCTCGGCGCGGTCCAGCCGGGCACGCGACGCGTCGAGTTCGGCGAGTTCGATCTGGCTCGACGCGTACCGGGCGACCTCGCCGACCGCGCCGAGCATCCCGGGAGCGGGCGTCCGGTCGGTGACCATGACGAGCACGCCGAGCACCCCCGCGTCGTCGGCCAACAGCGGTTGAGCGATCACCGCGGGCTGACCGCCCGTCATCGTCCTGCGCTGCCCCGAGATCGCGTCGGCGGCGGCACGATCGCATGCGGCCATGACCTCCGGTGTCCAGAGGGCGTCCGACGGCTCGTCGCGGGCCAGCAGCGTGCCGTCGGCGGCGTAGAGGACCACACCATCGGTGCCGGTGAGCGTGCGCAGATGCGGCGCGGCCGCAGCCGCGGACTCCGGTTCCAGGCCCTTGCGAAGCGCGCGCGCCGCGAGTGAGGCGGTGTGCATGGTCTCGTGCACCGCCCGCTCGGTCGGGGTGGTCACCACCCGCCGGGTCCGGACGACGTAGGCCGCCGCCACGATGCCCGCCACGGCCAGCACCGCGACGACCGCTATCAGATAAACGCCGGACACCTCACCTCGCTCGACCGTTCGGCCGACGGCATTGACCGGTCGGCGCACGTCTTGCGCCGCTCGTAGACTACTGTGACGCACCGCCGTTGAGCAGGCATTTCGTGACTACGCTCACAACGCATGAGCGACACAATCATGCAACCGCCTGCGACCTACAGCCCCTCAGCGGAGTTCGCCGCGCAGGCCAACGGAACCGTTGACCTGTACGCCCACGCCGAGCTGGACCGGCTGGGCTTCTGGGCGGAGCAGGCGCGCAGGTTGTCATGGCAGCAACCGTTCACCGAGGTGCTCGACTGGAGCGACGCGCCGTTCGCCAAGTGGTTCGCCGACGGCCGCATCAACGTCGCATACAACTGCGTCGACCGGCACATCGAAGCCGGCCTCGGCACCCGGGTGGCGATCCACTGGGAGGGCGAGCCTGCAGGCGATCGCAGGAGCATCACGTACGCCGACCTGCACGCAGATGTGTGCCGGGCCGCCAACGCGCTGACCGAGCTGGGTCTGCGCGCAGGCGACCGGGCCGCGATCTACCTGCCGATGATCCCGGAGGCCGTGGTGGCGATGCTGGCGTGCGCCCGCTTGGGCGTGCTGCATTCGGTCGTCTTCGCAGGGTATTCGGCGGCGGCGTTGAAGGCGCGTATCGACGATGCCGAGGCCAAGGTCGTGATCACCGCGGACGGCCAGTACCGGCGCGGCGATGCCGTCCCGCTGAAATCCTTTGTCGACGACGCGGTGTCGGCCGGTGAGAGCACCGTCGAACACGTCCTCGTGGTGCGCCGCACCGGCATCGACACGCCGTGGACCGATGGCCGCGACCTGTGGTGGCACGACGTGGTCGACCCGGCGCCCACGTCACACACCCCGGCGGCGTTCGAATCCGAGCACCCCCTTTTTCTGCTGTACACCTCGGGCACCACGGGCAAGCCGAAAGGCATCGTGCACACGTCGGGCGGGTACCTGACCCAGGCGTCCTTCACCCACCACTACGTCTTCGACATCAAGCCGGACACGGACGTGTATTGGTGCACCGCCGACATCGGTTGGATCACCGGCCACACCTATGGCGTGTACGGGCCGCTGTCGAACGGGGTGACGCAGGTGCTCTACGAGGGCACGCCTGCCTCGCCGAGCGAGCACCGCCATTTCGAGATCATCGAACGCTACGGCGTGACGATCTACTACACCGCACCAACGCTTGTGCGCACCTTCATGAAATGGGGCCGGGACATCCCCGACGCCCACGACCTGTCGAGCCTGCGGCTGCTGGGAACCGTCGGCGAGCCCATCAACCCGGAGGCGTGGCGCTGGTACCGGGAAGTGTTCGGGGCCAACGAGACTCCGATCGTCGACACCTGGTGGCAGACCGAGACCGGGGCGGCGATGATCTCGCCGCTGCCGGGGGTGACGGTGTGCAAACCGGGGTCGGCCACCCGGTCGCTCCCCGGCATCTCCGCCAAGGTCGTCGACGACGACGGCACCCTGATCGAGCCGAGTCCCGAATTCGGCGAGCACGCCTCCGGGTATCTGGTGCTCGATCAGCCGTGGCCGTCGATGCTGCGCGGCATCTGGGGCGATCCGAAGCGGTTCCGCGACACCTACTGGTCGCGGTTCGGTGAGCGCGGCTGGTATTTCGCGGGCGACGGGGCCCGCTACGACCTCGATGGCAACATCTGGGTGCTGGGCCGGATCGATGACGTGATGAACGTGTCGGGGCACCGCATTTCGACAGCCGAGGTGGAATCCGCCCTCGTCGGACACTCGCATGTCGCCGAGGCGGCCGTCGTCGGCGCCGCCGACGAGCACACCGGCCAGGCGATCATCGCGTTCGTGATCCTGGAGTCCGGCTCCGCCGACGGCGGACAGGACATGGTCGACGAGTTGCGCGCCGAGGTGGCGCGGGAGATATCGCCGATCGCGCGGCCGAAGGCGATCCACGTCGTGCCGGAGCTGCCGAAGACGCGCAGCGGAAAGATCATGCGCAGGCTTCTCCGCGACGTCGCCGAGGGCCGCGAACTCGGCGACACCTCGACACTTGTCGACCCCAGCGTGTTCGAGGCGATCAGGGCCGCCAAGTGAGCACCGGTTGAGGGAGGCAAAGCCTCTCAGCTGTAAGTAAATTGGTCGTGGCGTACCCGACCGCCGCCGACGCACCATCGGCTGATGCACACGCATTGGGCTCACGTCGGACGGGGCGCCGCGGCGTTGGGCGCGGCCATGGGAATCGGCCGCTTCGCCTACACCCCGATCCTGCCGTTGATGACGACGCAGGCCGCGATCACCCCCGCCGCCGCGGGCCAACTGGCCACCGCGAACTACGTCGGCTACCTCGCAGGCGCGCTGGCCGCGACGGCCTCCGCCCGACTGACCAGATCCGCCGTCGCGTGGCGTGCGTCGCTGCTGACTCTGGTAGCGACATTGGCTGCGATGCCCTTCGCGTCGGGTGGCGCGGAGTGGGTCGCGCTGCGAACGGTCGCGGGTTTCACCAGCGCCGTGGTGTTCGTCATCGCGGTCACCTCGATGCTCGACCACCTGGCCGACCACTCCCCGCACCTGTCCGGGTGGGGCTTCGGCGGCGTCGGTGTCGGCATCGCCCTGTCCGCGGTTCTCGTGATGGCGCTGCCGCAGGCGCGGTGGCAGACCGCATGGTGGACGGCGGCGATATCGGCCGCGGTGTTGAGCGCCGTCGCATGGTCGATGGGGGTGAAACCACGGCCGACGGCGGCGTCCAGGTCCGCGCACGACCAACCGCGGAGACGGGTGGACCGCCTCTTCGCCGTGTTGTTCGTCAGCTACAGCCTCGAAGGCATCGGCTACATCGTCGCGGGCACCTTCCTGGTCGCGGCCATCAAGGAGAGCTCGCCGGGCCTGCTCGGCACCGGCGCGTGGTTGTTCGTCGGCCTCGCCGCTGCGCCGTCCGCGGTGCTGTGGGCGTGGCTGGGAGCACGGTGGTCACATCCGACCCTGTTGGCGGTGGCGTTGGTGTTGCAGGCTGTCGGAATCGCGCTGCCCGCCGTCACCGGCGGTACCAGCGCCGCTCTGATCGGCGCCGTGTTGTTCGGCGGCACCTTCATCGGTGTCAGCACGATGGCACTCGCGGCGGGTCGGCTGCTGGAGATCCCCGGCGCGGTCGCGCTGCTGACCGCGGGCTATTCGGTCGGCCAGATCGTCGGGCCGGTCGCGGTGACCCCGATGCTCCGACACGGGTTTCACGCGGCGTTGCTGGCCGCCGCGCTCGTGGTGCTGGCCGCAGCCGTCGCCGCCGCGCTCGTGCGGATGCCTCAGACCGCGCCCGCCCGGTGAGGGTCGTCGGCAGGCAACCAGTCCGAGGCCTCGACCGCCACGCTCCCGGCGCCGCGCGTGAACGCGTCGATCACCGCACGCACCGACGGGTTCGCCTCGGCGCGACGCCACACCAGCGACCACGTCCACAGCGGCGTCGGATTCACCACCGGCCGGCGGGCGAGTCCCTTCGGCAGTGCGGTGTCCTGCCCTTTCGGGTTGTTCAGCACTGGCCGTCCGAGGCGTCGCACGTGCTCGAAGAAGTCCGGGCCGGTGATGCCGCCGTCGTCGACGCGCATCGTGTGCGCCCCCGTGTCCGCGGCGAACTGTTCGCCGTAGCGGTTCCACGACGACCACGTCGCTTCGTCGGGGTCCAGCAGCACCACGGTGTGCTCGGCCGCCACCGGTGACGTGTCGGCGCCGACGCAGACCGCGTACAGGCGGTCGACGCCGATCAGCCGGGCCTGTAGCCCGAGCGACTCGAGGTCACTCGACTGCACCCAACAGATTGCGAGGTCCAGGCTTCCGTCGGCGACCCTGGCGGCCTGAGTGTGCGACGGCATCACCCAGGTGTCGACGCGGACCCTGGCGACTCCGGCGGCACGCTCGGCCCAGTCGGTCGGACACCACTGCACATAACCGATGCGCACGGGCTCCGAACTCGTCAAACCCGCAGCGCGACGGCGCAATTCGTCGGCCTGCTCGACAAGCGCCCTAGCCTGCGGAAGCAATGCCGCACCGCTGGCGGTCAGCGTGACCGAGCGCCGATCGCGATCGAACAGCTCCACCTTCAGGTCGCGTTCGAGCGCCTTGATCTGTTGCGACAACGAGGGGCCTGCGATGTGCAACCGCTCGGCTGCGCGGCCGAAGTTCAACTCCTCGGCGACCGCGACGAAATAGCGCAGCTGACGCAGCTCCACGCGGCAAGCGTAATCGGCTTGCAAGGCAGCGCCTATCACCAGAGAGCAAACCGGTCGCACACACCGAGCATCGTTTCCGAACTCCCCGCGTTGATGAGCACAGAACTCGATGAAGGAGACCGACATGAACACTCGACAGCGCGTAGCCATCGTCACCGGAGCGTCGCAGGGCATCGGCGAAGGACTGGTCGCAGGCTTCCGCAAGCTCGGCTACGCCGTGGTGGCGAACTCGCGAACCATCGGCGACAGCGACGACCCGATGGTGTTGGCGGTGGCCGGTGACATCTCGGCGCCCGGCGTGGGACAGCGGATCGTCGATGCGGCGCTGGACCGGTTCGGCAGGATCGACACCGTGGTCAACAACGCGGGGATCTTCGTCGCCAAACCGTTCACCGAGTACACCGACGAGGACTTCGACGCCGTCACCGGCGTGAACCTGCGGGGTTTCTTCGAGGTGTCCCGCGCGGCCGTCGCGGCGATGCTCGCGCAGGGCGACGGCGGGCACGTCGTCAACATCTCGACCAGCCTCGTCGACCACGCCGACTCGACGGTGCCGTCGGCCATGGCTTCATTGACCAAGGGCGGCCTGAACGCCGTCACCAAATCGCTCGCCGTCGAGTATGCCGCACGCGGAATCCGCTCTAACGCAGTCGCGCTCGGCATCATCCGCACCCCCATGCACGACGAGTCGACCTACGACGCGATGGCCGCGATGCACCCGCTTGCTCGCATCGGTGAGGTCGACGACGTCGTCGACGCGGTGCTGTATCTGGAGAACGCGGGGTTCGTCACCGGTGAGGTGCTGCACGTCGACGGCGGCCAGAGCGCGGGCCGCTGATGACCGCCGAGGATGCACTGCGCGACCGGCCCGCGATCCCCCTGGACGTCGGCGTGCTCGTGCAGCGTGGCGATGACGGCTGGCGCATCGGCCATTACCAAGCCTCCCCGATCGGCTAGCCTCGACACCCATGACGCGAAGAATCGCCGCAGCGGCGATCGCAGGGACGGTCATCGGGTTCGGCGCGCTCGGCCTTGCGGGCCAGGCGGCCGCCGAACCCGCGCCGCCCGTCCCACCGCCGGGAGAGCCGATTCCCCCGGGTCAGCCCGTGTATGAGGCGGCACCCGCAGGCGATCCCGTCGGCGGTGACGTGGTCGCAACGCCGCCTCCCGTCGGGCCGCCGATGGTGCCCGAGATCCGCGACCCCAAGTACGGCTCTGGGAATTCGAGCGGCCCGCTGGGCTTCCTGCGCGACGCGTGGAACCAGGCGAAGGATCCGTATGGGTTCGCAGAGACGCCGGAGGGCCAGATGCCCGGCGGCCATCCGCCCCCACCGGGGGCCGGGCCCGCGCCGCAGTTGCCGCCCGGATTCACCTCGCTCAATGCGCCGGGCTCCGAGGCACCGCCGAGCGCGGAACCGCCGCCGGCAGGCACACCTGGCGGTGGTCCGCCGCTGCCAGAGGGTTATTACCCGCTGAGTGGTCCGCCGCCGCCCGGGTATTTCGACGGAGCTCCGCCGCCCGCTCCCGGCACGGTGCCGATCACGCCGATCCCCTGAGCGGAGCTACCTCAGCTCGGGGATGACCTTCTGCTCGAACAGTTCGATGCCGGAACGGTCGTAGGCCGCCTCGGGGAAGTAGAGGATGGCGTACTCGCAGCCGAGGTCGCGCATGCGGGAGAGCCTCTCGATGGCCTGTTCGGGCGTGCAGCCGAGCGAATCAGGTGACTTCGCCATGTTCAGCATCGAGTCCACGGCCTGCTCGTTCGCCACTGCGACCTGCCTTTCCCGCAGACGCGCGATGCGGTCGTCGACGTCGGCCTCCGACTCGCCGATCACCGCGTTGAAGTTCGACGACCGCACGATCGCGTCGTAATCCGTGCCGACGTTGCGGCAGTGCTCGGCGAGCACCTGTGACTTGTGGGCGAAGACGTCGGGCTCGGAGCTGAAATTGGTATAGCGCGCGTAGCGCGCCGCGATCTTCAGCGTGACCTTCTCGCCACCGCCCGCGATCCACAGCGGAGGACCGCCGTCCTGAAGCGGCCTCGGCGCGACGATGGCGTCGTTGACCTGATAGTGCTTGCCGTTCAACGTGACACGACCGTCGCGCCAGGCGTCACGCATGATCTGGACGCCCTCGTCGAGCCGGCCGAGCCGCTCACCGGCCGACGGGAAACCGTAACCGTAGGCGCGCCACTCATGTTCGTACCAGCCGCCGCCGATCCCCATCTGGACGCGCCCACCGGAGATGATGTCGGCGGTGGCGGCCACCTTCGCCAGATACACCGGGTTGCGGTAGCCCATCGCCGTGCACATCTGACCAAGCTTGATCCGCGACGTGCTCGCCGCATACGCCGACATCAGCGACCACGCCTCGTGGGTGGCTTCGTCGGTGGGCACCGGCACGGTGTGGAAATGGTCGTACACCCACAGCGAGTCCCACGCGCCGTTGTCGGCGTAGGTGGCCAGTTCGTGCATCACCGGCCACTGCCGGTCGGTGGGAATGTCGACGAGATCGAGGCGCCAGCCCTGCGGGATAAACAATCCGAAGTCCATGGGATCCGACTCTAGGTCGCGGTTTCGGACGTGATGCTCCTATCGGTGTTATGAGGTCAAGCGGCGTCGATGTTTTGGGTGTGAAGCCAGGTGCGGTAGTTGGTCGCGAGGGTGTCAT
>JAEZKH010000257.1 GCA_023415515.1 Actinomycetes bacterium | reverse complement strand
CCCCCCCCCCCGCCGCCCGCCGGGCCGGCGGGGGGCGCCGGGCCTCGGCGAGCGTCGAGCAGTCGGTGATGACCGAATCGCGTCGCGCGGCGGCGGCTTCGAGCATGTCGATTTGGATCGTGTCGGTCAGGGACTGCACGCGATCGACGACCGCGTCCAGCGGCACTGAGCTTTTCTCCCTGGTGTCGCGGCGGAACACCACCGCGGTGCCGTCCGCGATGTCGCGTGGGCCGACCTCCACCCGGATCGGCACACCCTGTAGATCCCACTCGGTCACCCGCCGACCGAAGCCCTGGTCGATGTCGTCGTCGAGTCGGACCCGCAGGCCGCGCCGGTCGAGTTCGTCCACCAGATCCGACGCCGCACGTATGACGGCACCGTCGCTGTCCTTGATCGCGACGACGACCACCTGAATCGGAGCCACCGCCGGAGGCAGCACGAGGCCGAGATCGTCGCCGTGGCACATGATCAGACCGCCGAGCATCCGGGTCGACGAACCCCACGATGTCGTCCAGCACAGCTCCCTGCCGCCTGCCGCGGTCGAGTACGCGATGCCGAAGGCGGTGCTGAACCGTTGTCCGAGTTCATGCGACGTGCCCATCTGCAACGCTTTGGCGTCACGCATGATCCCTTCACACGTCATCGTGTTGGCCGCGCCAGCGAATCGTTCCTTGGCGGTTTTGCGGCCGACGATCACCGGCACCGCAAGCACATTGCGCATGAAGTCTTCGTAGACATCGTGAAGGATCGCGCGGGCGTACTGCCTGGCGTCGGATTCGCCTGTGTGCGCGGTATGGCCTTCCTGCCATAGAAATTCCGTGGTGCGCAGGAAGATTCGCGGTCTCATCTCCCAGCGCACCACGTTCGCCCACTGGTTGAGCAGCAGTGGCAGATCGCGGTAGCTGTCCACCCATTTCGCCATGTACACGCCGATGACGGTCTCACTCGTCGGCCGGATGGCAAGTGGCTCGGTCAGTTCCTTGCCGCCGCCGTGCGTCACGACGGCGAGCTCCGGACTGAAACCCTCGATGTGTTCGGCTTCGCGCTCGAAAAAGCTCATCGGCATCAGAAGCGGGAAGTAGGCGTTCTGCGCGCCCGCCGCCTTGATCCGGCGATCGAGCTCGGCCTGCATCCGCTCCCAGATCGCATAGCCGTGCGGGCGGATCACCATGGTTCCGCGGGCCGGACCGTTTTCGGCGAGCTTGGCCTTGGTGAGCACGTCGGCGTACCACCGGGGGAAGTCGTCTCGCTGAGAAGTCAGCACCGCCATCAGGCGAGGTTACGGAGATCGCGGTTGCGAAGTCGCCCGAATTTTCACAGGCATACCGTCGAGCGCTCCCTGCGGTACGGATTTTGGTGGCCAAACCGTACCTGAGTGAGCGCTCGCGCAGGGTGGGAGGCTCGCACCGGCGACTTGCCGACGACGTCGTACACCACCCAGTGTGGCGTCAGGCAATCACCCGAACCAGATAGGGCGCCATGTTGGCGGTCCGCACCGGCGAGACCGTCACGACGGGGTCGCCCGCCTCCAGCATCTGATTGTTGCCCAGATACATCGCTACGCTCTGGGAACCGTTGGGGCCGTAGAAGATCAGGTCACCGGGCAGCGCCTGTTGTGGAAGCACCTTGCGGCCCGCGTTGTACTGCGCGCCAGATGAGCGCGGCAGCTTGATGCCGACGCCGGCGTACGAGTACACCATGAGCCCCGATGCGTCGAAGCCGACGGTGCTGGCCAACGGGTCCAACCCGACGACACGGCCCTGCCGGTCGAGGCCGATGGCGTTGTCAGCCGGGCCGCTGCCGCGAGTCGGCCCGTTGGCGTCGCCGCCGCCGAACGAGAACGGGACACCGCGCTGCGAAAGGCCCCGCGCGATCACGTACTGGATCAACTGCTGCTGGCTCAGTGGCCGGGCGGTGTCGGCGAGCGCCAGACCCGGCGTCGCCAGCATCACGGCAAGACCGACCACCAAGGCGTACATACGTTTCATGTTCGAGCGTTCACTTTCTTCGTTTGACCGCGACCACCATGGCGACCGGTGGTGGACATAAGTCGCCACAGCTACTTGTACAACCTCGCGTCGCCTGGGGCCATACACCGCACGGCACATCGCCAATGAGAGGCCGTACCGTGACGCAACGGTGATCGGCGTGGTTGCATGACTCGATGAGTCAGTTCTTCCCGTACCGGTTCGACAAGCGGTTCACCCCCATGTGGCTGAGCGTCGGAGCGCTGCCGGGCCGGGACGGCGTCACGGTCACTGACGACGGCCGCTTCGTTGCCACCTACGGTCTGCTGCGCGTGGACACTCCGGTCGCCAACATCTCGGAGACCCACGTTGCCGGCCCGTACCGGTGGTGGACCGCCGTGGGTCCGCGACTGTCCTTCGCCGACGACGGCCTGACGTTCGGCACGAATGCGACCAGTGGCCTGTGTGTCCACTTCCGCGACAGGATCCGGCGAGTCATCGGTTTCCGGGACCACTCCGCACTCACGGTCACGGTCGCCGATCCGCATGCGCTGGCGGCCGCACTTCACGCCGCCCGGGAATAGCGGCGGCGCGCCATTGTTGACCGGTTGGTACAGAACTTGAGCGGCAACACCAGCGGAGGTGCCACAATGACCACGTTCCATCCGGAAAACGGCAACGTCATCGCATTCGTCACGGGCGCGAACAGAGGGCTGGGCAAGCGTTTCGCGGCCGAACTGCTCGCCCGCGGAGCCAAGGTCTACGCCGCGGCGCGTCGGCCCGAGACCATCGACATCCCCGGCGTCGTGCCCGTCCAGCTCGACATCACCGACCCGGAGTCGGTACGCAGGGCGGCCGAAACGGCGTCGGACGTGAACGTGCTCGTCAACAACGCAGGCGTGTCCACCCGGGCAGAGCTGCTCTCCGGCGACATCGCCGATATCAGGTTGGAGATGGAGACGCACTACTTCGGCACCCTCGACGTGACGCGGACGTTCGCTCCGGTCATCGAAGCCAACGGCGGCGGCGCGATTCTCAACGTGCTCTCGGTTCTGTCGTGGTCGCACGTCCCGAGCTCGGGCGCCTACTCCGCTGCCAAGGCCGCGGCGTGGGCCATGACCGACGCCGTTCGGCAGGAACTGGCACCGCGCGGCATCCACGTAGCCGCGCTGCACGTGGGCTTCATGGACACCGACATGGCGGCCTTCGCGACCGACGCACAGAAGACCGACCCCGCATTCGTCGCACGACTTGCGCTCGACGGACTGTTCGCAGGGGAACCGGAAATTCTCGCAGACGAGCTGTCCCGAACCGTGAAGGCGGCGCTGTCGCAGCCACCCCGCACCACCTCCTACGCCGGGTAGTACTGCGGGGCGGCCGCGTGCGGAATCCGCACTATCGGTCAAACGTGCGCCGTAGTGTTGACATATGGCCATCGTCGAAGCAGATGCAGCACCCCAAACGCCGTTCGAGCAGGATGTCGCCGCCATGCAGCGGTACTTCGACAGCCCGCGTTTCGACGGCATCATCCGCCTCTATTCGGCGCGTCAGGTCGTAGAGCAACGCGGCACGATCGCGACCGACTATCCGATCGCCCGCCAGGCTGCTGCGGCGTTCTACGACCGCCTGCGCGAACTCTTCGCCCAGCGCAAGAGCATCACGACCTTCGGGCCGTACTCCCCCGGTCAGGCCGTGACGATGAAACGGATGGGCATCGAAGGGATCTACCTGGGCGGCTGGGCCACGTCGGCCAAGGGGTCGACGAGCGAGGACCCCGGCCCCGACCTCGCGAGCTATCCGCTGAGCCAGGTTCCCGACGAAGCCGCGGGCCTGGTGCGCGCATTGCTCACCGCCGACCGCAACCACCATAACCTGCGCCTGCGGATGACAGAACAGCAACGCGCGGCCACGCCCGCGGTCGACTACCGACCGTTCATCATCGCCGACGCCGACACCGGCCATGGTGGAGATCCACACGTGCGCAACCTGATTCGGCGATTCGTCGAGGCCGGGGTGCCGGGTTACCACATCGAGGACCAGCGACCGGGCACCAAGAAATGCGGTCATCAGGGCGGCAAGGTGCTGGTGCCCTCCGACGAGCAGATCAAGCGGCTCAACACCGCCCGCTTCCAACTCGACATCATGGGCGTGCCCGGCATCATCGTCGCCCGCACCGATGCGGAGGCGGCGAACCTGATCGACAGCCGTGCCGACGAGCGCGATCAACCGTTCCTGCTCGGGGTCACCAACCTCAAGATCCCGAGCTACAAGTCCTGCTTCCTGGCCATGGTGCGCGGCTTCTACGAGGCGGGCATCAAGCAGCTCAACGGGCATCTGCTCTACGCGCTGCCCGAGGGTGAATACGCCGCGGCCACCAGTTGGCTGGAACGCCAAGGCATTCTCGGCCTCATCTCCGAGGCCGTGTCGACGTGGCGGGAGCAAGGCGACGAGGTAGTCGACTCACTCTTCGACAAAGTCGAGTCGAGATTCGTCGAAGCCTGGCAGAACGACGCGGGGCTGGAGACCTACGGCGAAGCCGTAGCCGACCTCCTCGAATTCCGTGAGCGCGAGGGTGAGCCGCTCGACATGAGCGCCGCGGAGTGGCGTGTCTTCGCCGCGACTGCGCCGCTGTATGAGGCCCGGCGCAGGGCGCAGGAGCTACGCGCCGACGCCGGCTGGGACTGCGAGCGAGCCAAGACACCGGAAGGCTACTATCAGCTGCGCGGCGGAATTCCGTACGCGATCGCGAAATCGCTTGCGGCAGCGCCGTTTGCCGACATCCTGTGGATGGAGACGAAGACCGCGGACCTCGCGGACGCCAAACAGTTCGCAGATGCGATCCACGCCGTCTATCCGGATAAGATGTTGGCCTACAACCTGTCGCCGTCGTTCAACTGGGACACCACCGGAATGAGCGACGATGAGATGCGACGCTTCCCCGAGGAAATCGGGAAGATGGGCTTCGTCTTCAACTTCATGACCTACGGCGGCCACCAGATCGACGGCGTCGCCGCCGAGGAGTTCGCGGGCGCGCTCAAGCAGGACGGGATGCTGTCGCTGGCGAGGCTGCAACGCAAGATGCGCCTCGTCGAATCGCCGTACCGCACACCGCAAACCCTGGTCGGCGGACCGCGCAGTGACGCCGCGCTCGCCGCATCGTCCGGCCGGACCGCGACGACCAAGGCGATGGGTGAAGGCTCCACACAGCACCAGCACCTGGTGCAGACGGAGGTGCCCAAGAAGCTGCTCGAAGAGTGGCTCGCGATGTGGGGCGAGCACTATCAGCTGGGTGAGAAACTGCGCGTGCAGTTCCGTCCGCTGCGCCCCGGCGGCGAGGTGCTCGAGCTCGGCATCTACGGCGGAGGCGACGACAAGCTGGCCAACGTACTGGTGGATCCGATCAAGGACAGAAACGGGCGCAGCATCCTCACGGTGCGGGACCAGAACACGTTCGCCGAGCAGTTACGGCAGAAACGCCTGATGACGGTGATCCATCTCTGGCTGATCCACCGCTTCAAGGCCGACGCCGTCTACTACATCAAGCCGACCGAGGACAACATCTACCAGACCGAGAAGATGAAGTCGCACGGCATCTTCAGCGATGTCAACAAGGATGTCGGCGAAGTGATCGTCGCCGAGGTCAACCAGCCGCGTATCGAGGAGCTGCTGGCGCCCGATCACGAGGCTTTGATGCGGCTGATCCGCAAGGAAGACTGAGCTGAGCCTACGGCGCGTCGGCGCCGCCCGAGGTCGACCCGTCCGACGTCGACCCGTCGGCAGCTGATCCATCGTCGGCGTCAGAAGTCGTTCCGTCGGTTGAAGAATCTCCTGTCCCTGTCGTCGTGCCGTCGGTCGATGAGGCCGTCCCGTCGGTCAGGTCCGCCGTGGAAGTTTCAGCAGTGGACGTGGTGTCCGTCGACGTCGCGTCCTCCGTTGTGACAGCGTCCGGTGCCTGCGTCTCGGCCGAGGCTGTCGGCCCGGTGCTCGGCGACGAAGACGCAGCGACGGTCCCCGGCGGTGGCGAGGGAGCCTGCGTGGCTGAGGAACTCGGTGACCCCGTGGTCGGCGGCGCCGACGTCTGGGTCAGTTCGGGCGCCATGTTGGGTTCGACCACTTCCAGGATCCGCTCGTTGAAATCGTCGAGTTTGGCCTCGATCTCCGCGGGTTTCACCGTGCCCGACTCGATCTGGACCTGGTACAACTGCATCTCCAACCAGATCTTGCGCAATTCCCACTTCTGCTTTTCAGTCAGCGGTTCGTCGATGGTGATGAACAACTGCTGTGCGAGCGCGTAGGTCATGCAGTTGACGCATTCGTAGTTGAGGGCGCCTGCCAGATTCTGCGGCGTCGCGACATTGTCGTCGGTGTCATCGGTGTCCAGGACGATGACGACTTGATAAGCCACTGCAACCGCGCCGCAGGACTCGCATGACGCATATGCGTGGGCCTCGTTGACGTTCATCGCCTCGGAGCCTTCCACGTAGACCATCGCGAGGGCGGCGTCGTAGACCACGGTGTCGTCCGTGGTGCTCACCGCGAGTGCCTGGGTGTCACCCTCTTCTGGTGCCAGTGGTTTGTCGACGGGGAACACCCAGCCCTTGTCGGCAGGGGGGGTCTGACCAGATCCGACCGTGGCCGACCCGCCGCCGACACCACCGACTCCGCCGCCGGCGACTGTTCTTGGAACCAGGATCACCGCGAGTTGCGGAGACGCCTTTGTCGGTGGCGCAGTGCGCATGTCCCAAACAGCCTGCATGACACCGCGCTGACCGTCGGCGAGGGACCTCGCGGCGGCCACCGGTTGCGCCACGGCGGACCGCGCGCCGCTGTTCGATGTCGATTCAGTTCGCAGTGCATAGACGATGTCACCGACCGTGCCGCGTTCCGACGGATCGATCGGCCGATAAGTGTTCCCGTCGGGCCACCACGCGTAGCCGAGTGCGGTCAATGCCGCGACGCCGAGAATTCCTGCAAGACAACGCATCGCGGGCCTGCCGGCCGTGCTGCGCACCGCGAGCAGGACGCTTTGACGGCCGAACCGGACCAGCATGTAGAGGACGGCGGCCGCCGTCAACACGATGACCGCCATCCCGAGCAGCCGTGCCGCGGCTTGCACCATGTCACCCTCGGCCCAGGCGACCGCGAGCACGTCCTGCTGTTGCCTGAGGCCGGCCCATGCGGTGCCGATCAGTCGCGGCAGGGCCACCACTGCGGTCCAGAGCGCGAACAGCAGAATGGGAACGACGATGACCACCCACAGTGTCACGACGATGCGCGCCCACGGCTTGAGCAGCCGCGCTTCCGGGTCGCGCCACCGCCACGGCAGAATACTGCGCAGCGTGGGTCTGATGCGGCCGTAGAGATCGGGCACGCCGACGAGGTCGGCCAGCACGTGGTAACCGTCGAACCGCACAAGCGGGGCCAACTGACGAAGCATCTGGATGATCTGGGTCGCAACGACGAGCAGCAACGCGTCGTATCGCAACCACAACCACAGTCCCGTGATGGCCACGGCCACAATCGCGTTGAAGTAGAGGCCGCCGAGGTCGGTGCGCAGCCGTCCCCGCTTGCCGAGCCGGTAGGAGTCGGTGACGTCGGTGTAGAAGGCCGGCCAGACAAGGTAGAGTCCCACGCCCATGACACCAGGCGTGGCACCACCGTATCTGGCCGCCGCGGCGTGCCCGAACTCGTGGAAGCCGGCGGAGACCACCGTCACCGCGAAGACCAGCAGCAGCAATCCCGGACGTTCGAAGGCGTCGTAAGCGGCCGAGGCCAGGCCCTTGCGGAAGAAAACCCACCAGCAGACCACCCCGAAGGCAGACAGCAGCGTGAGCATCACGAGGGGCTTGAACAGGACCCGGAACGGGTCTGTCAGCTGTCGGGTGCGCCGTGGATCGGTCACCGCATACCGAAATCGAAGCCCCAGCAGAGGATTACGCTTCTTGACGTCGGGCTGACTGCCGTCGGCGCAGGTGAGCAGACCCAATGGTCGCAACTTCTGCTCGATCAACTGACGCACGTTCTCCGCGCTGACGGTTCTGCCCGTCGAAGCCGAGACCGCGCCGCCGATCTCCTCAATGCTGCGGTGCCCGTCGATCTCTCGCAGAATGGCATACAGCAGCGGTGTGAGCTGGATGGTCTGTCCGTCGGCGCGTCTGGCGAGCGATGGCGGCACACGATATCCGGACCCCGCCAGCTCTCCGATCAGTTCGACGTCCTCGGCCCTTCGCGGCACGACTCGCGCCGTCGCCGCGGACTCGGACGCGCCGGTTTCGAGCGGTCCAACGTCGGTCGTCACTTCACCGATCCCCTGGCCTGTCAGCGTCGGCCCGCGCTAGTCGGCGGCACCGGAGGCCGAAGAGTCGCCGCTGTCGCCGGATGCGCCGTCGCCTGCACCACCCGCTGCAGTGGCAGAGGATGCGCTTTCGGTTGTTGCCGAACCGGTGTCGCCGGTGTCGTCGCCGCCGACAGGATCAGGCTGCGACGTGCCTTGATCGATGACGGAGTGCTGCAGCGACGTGGCGTTGGCCTCGCCGGTCAGCGTCTGGCTGATGTAGGCGTCCTGGTTGGACAGCGCGCTGGCAACCGAATCCTGCGAGAGCACGTTGGCGGCAACACTCGCACTAATGGGTGCCGCCACATTTGCGTTCGCCGCGACGGCACCTGCGATGGGCGATGCCAGATCGGTGTCGAGGTCGACGTTGACGTTCACGTTGAGCAGGGGACCCTCGAGCGTCGCCAGGTCGCCGACCTCGACGGTGCCGCCGTCGTCAGGCGCAGGCGGTTCCGGATCGCCGTCGGCCACATCGCCCTGATCGATCGTGCTGTCCTGCTCACCCCACGCGATCGCGTCAGCCTCCAACGTCTGGTTCAGCGACGCAGCCTGGTCGACCTCGGCGACTGCCGTGGAACCGGACGACAAGACATTCGCGCCCGCCGCGGCGTCAATCGGTGCTGCCACATTGAGTTGCGCCGCCGCGGCCAAGTCAATCGGCGCCGCGGCGTCGATGAACACATCGACATCGGCATTCAGATCGAGAATCGACACCACTTCTTTGTCGGGAAGCGCGGTCGCCATCTCCGCCTGCAACTCCTCTGGAGTAAGTCCGCCGTCACTCATCGTCCTCTCCTGTCCACTGCGCCCGTCTTCGCTGGCAGGGCGCTGATCGGCATGTTGGTGTCCAGCGAGTACCCAGTCGATTCCAAGATCAAGACAGGAAAAACGGTGTTCAATGTGCCCCGACGAGGCTGTGCGCTGCGACAATGTCGCCCGTCTAATTAACTTCGGTGTAGGAATTCTCGCGAAACGCCCGAGGTCAATGAGTCGGGCAACCGAGAGTCGGCGATTTGCCGCATTCGCCATCGCGGCTGGGTTCCCGAGACGCCTCCGCTGGCGATGGCGGACTGCCAACGAGGCGCGACGTGTTGGCGCACTCACCACGGCGTGCGTCCCGTTAGGCTTGTCTGTATGGGGCGTGTCAATCGGCTGTTGGAACGTCGTGCCCTTCGCCGTGCCGCCGACCAGGCCCTGCTGACTGCTCTCGGGACTTCTGCCGATCCGGCGGGTGGCCCGCCCGACCAGGGTTTCACTTACTCGGATGCCGAGCGCGGACGGTCGCTGCCTGTCGAAGGTCCTACCCGCGCTTACGATCACGACCCGGACACCTCGCCGATTCCGGTTCTGCACGTCGGGGGGTCGGCGCTCCCGCACAGCACGCCACCGTGGGAGCAGCAACGCCCTGTCGACGACCCGGCCGAATCTGCCGACGTCAACGACCTCGTGTCGGATCGCTCCGGTCGCCCTGCGTCCCATGACGATGTCGATGCTCCTGGCTTGTCGGCGCTTCCCATTGCCGAACCAGGCCGACCTGACTGGTGGGACGAGCGCGCCGACGACGCCGCTGCACCGCCCGTTGCCGTGTCGAGCCCCGCTGCCCGAGCGCGGCCTTTCGCTGAAACCGCCTATGTGCGGCCAGAACTCGACTTCGCTGTCGCCAACTTCCGCGATGCGCGCTGGTACCGAACGAAATCCGGCGCTGCGGTTCTGGCGGCCGCGCTCGTCGTAGCTGTCGTTCTCGGTGGCTGGCTCGTCGTCCGGAGCCCGAGCACCACGGCCGAGGAATCGCCGACGACCCCGCCGCCGAGCGCGTCCCCGGCGCCGCGCCCTGCGGCGCCGACCGCCGCAAGCGCGGCCGAACCGAAGGCGAAACCGCCTCCCCCGCCACCGCTTCCCCCGCCACCGCCACCGCCACCGCCGGCAGGGTCCACGTACTCCCCGCCGCAGCGCCAGTACCAGCCGAGGTACAGCGAACCAACTCCGGCCCAGAAGCCGCGGGTCGACGTGACGCGGGCACCGATGAGCGTAGCTCCAGTGCCGAAACCGGTTCCCGGCAGCGACTCCAACACGCCCGGCGACGCACCCGGTGAGAAACCGCGCCGTCGCGGCTGTTTCGGTTTCTGCTGACGACTCTTCGCTGGGAATCGAATGACCACAGAAGCCGAGCACCTGCCGTTCCTTTTGCTCTCGATTCGTGACGAGGATGCGGCGGCCGACGACGAGTACCAGGCGATGATGAGATTCGCCGGTCTCGACGAGAACGGCATGCACCGAATTCGCCTCACGCACAGAAGCCTGGGTCGAATCGACCTCGACGACTGGTCAGGGGTCATTCTCGGCGGTGGTCCGTACAACGTGAGCGATCCCACGGAATCGAAGAGCGCAACGCAACAACGTGCTGAGGCCGAATTGCTTTCGCTCATCTCCGACGTGGTGGACAGGGACTTTCCATTCCTCGGGTGCTGCTACGGCGTCGGCATACTCGGTTCGGTCATCGGTGCCACCGTCGATCGCAGTCACCCGGAACCGGTTGCCGCCGTTACGGTCACGCTCACGGCCGCCGGTCGCGAAGAACCGTTGTTCGCCGAGTTGCCCGATGTGTTCGACGCATTCGGCGGCCACAAGGAGGCCGCCAGTGAACTACCCGCCGAAGCGGTGCACCTGGCGTCGTCCCCGGATTGTCCCGTGCAGGCGTTTCGGGTGGGCGTAAACACCTACGCGACGCAGTTCCACCCCGAACTGGATCTCGCGGGCATTCTCACCAGGATCGACGTCTACAAGAACCACGGCTATTTCGAGCCCGAATCAGCCGATGCGCTGAAAGATGCTGCTCGGCAACGGCATATTGTGTATCCACCCAGTATTCTGCGCCGGTTCGTCGAGCGGTACCGCCGCCCGCGGTAGGTCTAATCCGGATACTCGGGGACCCAGTGCACCTCGGCGACACGCTCGGCCAACTGCTCGTCGCTGCGCGCCGGTGCAACGCCCTCGGAGACGGCCTGGCGAGCGACCGCGTTGGCGATGCGCACCGCGATCTCCGGGAGTTTCTCCCACGCGGGCAGAAGCGGCGCATCGGGATCCGACAGGGCGGGTGAGGCGTCCCCGAGTTCCGCCGCAGCCACCCGCATCATGGCGTCGGTGACCCGAGCGGCCTGCGCGGCGGTGACCGCCAACCCCATGGCAGGGAAGATGTAGACGTTGTTGCACTGCGCGATCGGTCGCTCGACGCCGTTTCGCTGCAGCGGCGCGAACGGTGAACCGGTGGCGATCAGCGCGCGACCGTCGGTCCACGCATCCAGTTCGGCGGGGTGAGCTTCGGCGTGACTGGTGGGATTCGACAGCGGAAAGATGATCGGTCGCTCGGCCTTGCCGGCAAGATCACGCACGATCTTCTCGGTGAAGGCGCCTGCGGCGGTCGACAACCCCATCAGGATGCCGACATCCACGTTGCGCACCACGTCGCCCAGTTGAGCCGGACCGGACAGGCCCCATCCCGCAAGGCGATTCGCGGGCTGAGCGAACCTCTGTTGGCCGGGCGTCAGATCGGTTCTGTCGGAGGTGAGCAGCCCCGCGACATCGACCACCCAGATCCGAGCCGCCGCCTCGGCGGGCGAAATGCCCTGCGCCACCATCTCTTGGGCAATCATGTCGAGCACACCGATACCTGCCGAGCCCGCGCCCAACATGACGATCTGCTGCTCGGACAGCGGGCGTCCCGCGACTTTCGACGCGCCGTGCAGCGCGCCGAGGGTCACCGCCGCGGTGCCCTGGATATCGTCGTTGAACGTGAGCAGTTGGTCGCGGTAGCGTTCCAGGATGGGGTGCGCGTGCGCGGTTGCGAAGTCCTCCCACTGAAGCAGCACGGCCGGCAGCTGTTCATGCACGGTCGCCACGAAGTCGTCGATGAACGCGTAGTACTCGTCGTCACTGATCCGCCGATGACGCCAGCCCAGGTACTGCGGATCTTCGAGCAACTCGACGTTGTCGGTTCCGACGTCGAGAACGATCGGCAACGTGCGGGCGGGGTCGATGCCGCCGATGAGCGTGTACAGCGACAGTTTCCCGATGGGGATGCCCATCCCACCGATACCCTGGTCGCCGAGCCCGAGGATCCGCTGACCGTCGGTTACGACGATGACGTCCGGGTCGCGGTGGGGTCGGTTGTCGATGACCTCGGCGAGCCGGTCACGGTCCGGATAGGAGACGAACAGCCCTCTTGGCCGCCGGTAGATCTCACTGAAGCGTTGGCAGGCGACCCCGACGGTGGGCGTGTACACGATCGGCATGGTCTCGGTGAGGTGCTCGCGCAGCAGCCGGTAGAACAGTGTCTCGTTGCGGTCCTGCAGCGCGCGCAGATAGATGTGTTTGTCGAGATCGTCACGGCGGGTGGAGAACTCGTGCCAACTGTGCTCGACTTGCTGCGCAAGGGTTTTCTCCGCGGTCGGCAGCAGGCCAAGGAGCCGGTACCGCAGGCGTTCGTCGCGGGTGAACGCGGTCCCCTTTGTCGTCAGCGCATCGAACAGCTTCGCTTGCCCCGTCAGTTCGTCGGGCATTGAGGTGTTCCCTTCCGCCGGTGCCGTCGCCACCGATCTCACGCTAGTCGCGCGGGCATGCCCCGCACGCTCGGATTCTGCGATTGTCGCCCATACGATTCCCCGCTTCGCTCATAGCAGCCCGCCGAGCAGACCACCGCCCCCGCTGTCGCCGGTGCGCGGACCCTGGTTGGGAAACGGAGCGCGCGACTCCGGAGCGACGCTGATCGGTGCCCTGGTCGCAGGCGATTTCGGCGTACCGCCCGCAGGGGTTCGGGAGGCCGGCGCCTGCCGCGCCGGTGCGGGCTCGGGCTCGGGCTCCTGTGTGGGTAGCGGTTGGATCGTCTCGGGCACTACGTCTTCGGCCGTCGCGGCCGGCGGCGCCGGAATGGTGACAGCCGGGGAGGGAATGTTGATCGCCGTCGTGGAGAGGGAGGACTCGACAGGATGATCGGCAGGCTCCATGGGCTGCGCAGGCTGTTGCAGCAGCAAAAGGGCGATGACCGCGACCGCGCCGAGTATCGCGAGTACGAACGCC
Organism: Actinomycetes bacterium; assembly: GCA_023415515.1. Classification (GTDB taxonomy): domain Bacteria; phylum Actinomycetota; class Actinomycetes; order Mycobacteriales; family Mycobacteriaceae; genus Mycobacterium. The sequence continues at coordinate 16,176 of JAEZKH010000257.1, read as the reverse complement.
GCGAACGCCATCCGCACGGGGGCGGCGTCCTTCTTCTCAGCTCTGTCGGCCGGTCCCTTGGCGTTCTCGGTGCCGTCGACCGACTCCTCGACGTCGAGGGGTTCGAAGAGATAGTCGAACCGACTAGAGAGGTTGTCCTCTCCCGGCATGGAGCGATGGTACATGCGATGGTACAAGATTTCGCCGACCGCCTCGTAGCCTCGGACGAATGCAGTCCGTCGAATATGCCCCCGGCAGGCAGGCCGACGTGTTCGGTGAGCCGGCAGAACCGACCGTTCTGCTCTGGCACGGAATGCAGAGCGATGCCCGCGCGGCCGTCAGGACGCTCGCCGGCCTGCTCGCTGACCGCGGTCCGACCGTGGTGGCCCCCGATTGGGACTCGCAGGCCGACGACGGCGGCCGCGACGACCTACTGCGCTCGGCGCGATTCGCACTGCAGCTGTCGGGACAGACCGCCCTTGTCGTCGTCGGCTGGTCGATGGGAGGGCTGGCCGCCGCAGGCCTGACCATCAACGCGAGCCGACTCGGTATTCCGCTGCGGCACACGGTATGTCTGGCCGGCGCATTCACCGCGACCGATCCGATAACCGGCGAACCGCCCGCGCGGGGTCTGGCCGGTGCCGAGCCTCGGACGCCGTTCACGTTGTTGCATGGCGCAGGCGACGACGTCGTGCCCGTATCGGCCAGTCGCGACTTCGCCGGTGAACTCGCGCGGCACGGATGGCAGGCTGAGTTCGTCGAGATCAACGCCGACCACGCGTCGATCGCGTGCGCCACCTACGACCCGGTCGGGCGCCGGTACTCGGCGGCTATCGATCCTGAAACGCTCTCTGTGGCAACGGATGTGGCTACCCGGATCGCGGCGACCTTCGATTGACCGGGCGTCAGCCCGCGGCGTTCGGCCGCAGGGCCGGGCAGGCGCCGTTCTTGTCGGCCGCCAGTTCGAAGTGCCAGATCTCGTTCGCATAGATCTGGCAGAGTCCGAACCGCGAACCGTTGCGGATCAGCCAGGTGTCGGCGTCAACGGGTGCCACGTCCACCGCCGCGCCGTAGACGTGGCGCGACTCCTCGGGTGAGGCGACGAACTGTTCGGCGGCCTCGGCGCTTCCGTATGTGCGCACGCCGTCGTCGAACAACCGCTGTTGGAAGCCCTTGGTCCGCCACCCCGACGTGACTTCGACGTCCACCCCGTCGTCCTTGGCGCTGCGCGCGGCGCTGCGGACGGCGGCGAGAAGTTGCGGGTCGAGCCATGCGATCACCGGGTTCGTCGTGTCGAACGGTGAGAGGGTCCGGCCGTCCGGGAGATAGCCGCCGATGGTGTCGGTTGCGGAGTCGCCGATCGAGAAGGCCTCGCCGCCGGGGGCGGGCCCGTTCGACAGCTGCCACGCGGGCGCGACCATGGGTTTGGCGCCCGCGACAGGGGCGGGCATCGCCACCGGATTCGGCGAAGCGCAGGCACCGAGCAACACCATGAGCCCGAGGCCCGCGCCGATCATCCTCCGCAGCGGCATAGCGGAAAGAATATGGCAGGCTCGCGATGTGGACCTGCCGCAGCCGGACCAGCACGCCCGCCATCTCGCCGACGTGGTGCCATCCGTGCTGGCCGCGATGGGTGTAGCGGGCTTCGAGGCTCGAATCGAGCTGCCCGGTGACATCCGCGGCGCGTGTGTCCTGCTCGTCGACGGTCTCGGCGCAGAGCTTCTCGACGCATACGCTGCCGACGCACCGGTGATGGCGGAGTTGCGTGGACGCACGCTGCAGGCGGGCTTCCCGTCGACGACCGTGGCCGGGCTGGCAGCCGTCGGAACCGGGTGCCGATCCGGTGAACACGGGATGGTCGGCATGTCGTTTCGGCTGCCCGATGTCGGAGTCATCAACTCGCTGCGGTGGCGTCCGCATCCGTGGGGCGACGACCTGCGCGGCGCCGTACCCCCCGAGCAGGTGCAACCGATGCGCACCACCTTCGAGCAGGCCGCGGCGGCCGGGGTCGCGGTCAGTGTCGTGTCCGGAGCCGAGTTCGCCGGTTCCGGCCTGACCCGCGCGGTGTTGCGCGGCGGTCGCTACGTCGGGGTTCAGGCGCTCGGAGATCTTGCCGCTGCGGTGCAGACCGCCGTTTCCGACGGCGGGTTCTGCTACGGCTACCACGGTGAAGTCGATCTGCTCGGTCATCTGTACGGTCCGGGTTCACCGGCGTGGCGCATGCAATTGCGCGAAGTGGACCGTCTCGTCGAGTCCCTGATCGAGAGCCTGCCGTCCGGGGGCCTGCTCGCAGTAGTCGCCGACCACGGCATGGTGGCTGTCGGAGACGAGGTGGTCGACATCGACGCGTCCGCGCCGCTTCTCGACGGTGTGACAGCGGTCGGCGGCGAGGCCCGCGCCCGCCACGTCTACACAATGGACGGCGCGCGCGACGCCGTCCTCGCCACCTGGCGTGAAACGCTCGGCGACCTTGCCTGGGTGGTGACACGCGACGAAGCCATCGCCGCGGGCTGGTTCGGCGCATCCGTTCGCGACGAGGTGGCGGTGCGCATCGGCGACGTCGTCGCCGCGGCGCGCGGGACGGCGACCATCGTGCGGCGAACGGCCGAGCCGTTGGAGTCGTCGCTCGTCGGCCACCACGGCTCGCTGACAAGCGCCGAGCAGAGCATTCCTCTACTTCTGGCCTATGGCTGACGGGTTCACAGGGTCGGGCCGGCCCGTCACGGTGTGATGGCGGTGCGGTGCCGCGCCGTACAGCTCGATCCATCGCTCGGCGATGACCCGCAGCGGCTCGGCGTTGATGAAATGCAGCTTCTCGCGGCCACGTCGCTGCGTCGTCAGCAGCCCGGCGGACTCGAGCACCGAGAGGTGCTTGCTCACCGACTGCCGGGTGAGTGAGACACCGGCGCACAACTCACGCAGACTCTGTCCTGTTCGCTCCGTCAGGGCGTCCAGCAGCCGCCGGCGGTTCGGATCGGCGAGCGCCCGGAAAACGTCGTCCACCGCCGTATTCTGCCACATTAGGCAGCCGTGAGGTTGCATGTGCTCGACACGCAACCACTAAGTTGCCTATGAGAGGTCACTGGCATTATTTGCCAGTAATGCACGTTTGCGAACAGAACAGGCCACTGTGGCGATTCCGCAACGTCAGGCGTGAGTACCGATCTGAACAGAGTAGACCACTTCACACACCAAATCTGTTCGTACATAACATGTTTAGCGACATGGGTACCCGAGCCGGTCAAGCTGTGCTGTCGATACTGTTCGTGAAAGATACTGAAATACAACAAGATTCAACGAGCAAACAAAGTGAAAGAGCCCACTAAGAAGCCCAATTGTGAAGGGCATCACAGATTTTGAAGGTCGAATTGCACCTCTGTTAGTGTCCGTCGGCATGTTTGCTGTCGCTACCGCATCTCTGTTGGCCCTTGTGCAGCAGCTGTCGGGAACGCCCTATATCTCGGGCGGAAACTCCGCAGCCGGCACTGACTGCTCGGGCCTGGTCTCTTTCGTGAGCAATGTCGCCTCCGGCCGACCCGTCTACAGCGGCCGGTTCCACACCGGCAACATCGAAAGCGCGCTCAAGGCGCGCGGCTTCCAATACGGCACCAAGCCCGGTGCCCTCAATGTCGGTTGGAACGGCGGTCACACCGCCGCCACACTGCCCGATGGAACACCCGTGTCGTCCGGAGAAGGCGGCGGAGTGAAGATCGGTGGCGGGGGCGCCTACCAGAAGCAGTTCTCCAAGCACATGTATCTCGAACTCGCCCCTGCCGAGGCGGCGCCTGCACCGGACGCCCCGCTTGCGCCTGGTGTGCTCCCGCCGCCAGACGCTCCGCTTCCCCCTCCGCCCGATGAGCCCCTTCCACCGGAAGGCGTCATCGTCCCCGTCGGGATGGACGCGCCGCTGCCACCGCCGCCTGCCGAGCTGCCGCCGCCGCCACCCGGTGCGGAGCTGCCGCCGCCGCCACCCGGTGCCGAGCTGCCGCCGCCGCCGGAGGCGCCGCTGCCGCCGGTCGTCGCGTAGACGACACGGGCCCGGCTCCTCGCCGCCGCGCATCCGGCGAACCTGCTGCAAGTTCACCCGTCGGCACGTTGTGCCGGGTCATGCGCGATGCCTGGGGTTGCCCGGCGGATGCTCAGTGCAACCGCCGCGCATAGCCAGGCCCGCGGCGCCGCTGGACACGTCGTCTAAACCGGCGAGGGTGCGTCGGTGCCGAGACCCGGTCGTGCAGAATGGTCACCGCGCCGAAATGGCTAACAGCTTGTGACGATGCTGCATGACGGGAGCAACCTTGGTCACCCAACTCGTGACGGGTTCTGATCGGTTGCATTCCGGAGGCAGGCATCGGAAACAGGCGATGCACCGTAAAAAGACCGCACGCCAACGGTTTCCCGGTGCGCAGATGATTGCCGCAGCTGCACTGACGCTGGCCGTCATCGCATTACTCGCGTTGGCCGGACTCACCGGAAAGCCTTCGACCGGGGAGGCGGGTCCCCATGCTGACGCCGATCGGCCTGCCGTCGCGTCGGAGAGCGGTGTCATCTCACCGCCGACGGCAGCCGCGCCTCGAACGCTGCCCCCGACGAAGGCTCCCCCGCTATTCGCTTCCGACGACAAGGGTTTCATCGATTCCTCGGCCCGCTGCCAAGGCAGCAGCCCGGCCCGCGCGATCGGCAGAACACCGGGATCGCTCGTGGTGATCTGCGGGGAACAGTCGGGACAGTACGAGTACCTCGGCGTCCGATTGAGCGACGCGGCGATCTTGCGCACCAAGGCTGAATTCGACTCGGCTCGCTCATTTCTCGCACGCAGCGCCGGTGTCGTCTACCAGGTCTCTCCGCAGGAGTTGAAGGTCACCAACGGCAACGCCGTCATCAAGCAGGAGCCGATGATCGAGTACCGAGAGCTGTTCTGATACCGAATCAGTTCGGTTTGGACTCGACGTAGAACTCGACGTCGTCGCCCTCGACCTTGGTCACCTTCAAGTGGGCGGTGTACTGCCGGCCTTCCGGCCCGGTGAACGTGCAGTCGAACTCCTGCCCGACCTTGGCGTCCACCCCCGACGGACATGTCACGTCCTTCGGCTTGAACTTCGTCTGCTTCGATACGACATCGACTACCGACTTCGCTGCGCCGCCCGGATCGATCGTGGAACCGCAGGCGCCGAGGAACAACGCCGAAAAGGCCGCCACGATCAGCAATGCGCGTCGCATCGTCGCAGTATTGCAGATCGGCAGTAGGCGAACAGCGTCGAGAACCGCCGACAAGGCACACACGGTCGGAGGATGATCATCGAGAGTCCGACGAAAGGAGTCGGTCATGGCAACGGACCTGACGCTGTATCTGGATGATGAACCGGGTGAACTGGCTCGTGTCGGTGACATCCTCGGCAGGGCGGGCGCCAATATCGCAGGGCTGTGCGCGGTGACGAGCGGTGGCGGGCAGGCGGAAGTACACATCCTCGTCGACGACGCGACTGCGGCCTTCGAGGCGCTACAGGGCGCGGGCGTGAGGATCGCCGCCGAGCAGGAGGTACTCGTGCTGTCGATCGAGGACCGGCCAGGGGCGCTGGGCGAGATCGCACACGAGTTGGGTGCCGCGAAGGTGAACCTCACGCTGGCATACCTGGCCACCGATACCCGACTGGTTCTCGGGGCCGACGACCTCGCCGAGGCCAAGGCAGCGGTGGGCTGACGCTATTTCGCGCGCTGCGCGTCCTTCAGCCTCGCCCTGGCCTTCTTGACCCGATCCGCCGCATCGCTGCTGACCCGCTTGGCGTCATTGAACGCCTCGTCGGCCGACCGGAGGTTGCGGTCCGCCTCCTCGAGGCGTTCCTGCATTTCGTCGCGGCGCAACCGTGCCACCGCCAGATCCGTTTGTTTGTCCGACAATTCGTCATCAGCTTCGTCCTTGGCCCGTTCGGCGGCGGCGAGCGCCGCCTTTGCCTCCTCCAGCGCCCGCGCGGACGGGCCGGCCTTGTCGCTCTTGTGGGGTGTGGGCTTGGGTTCGGCGGTTTTCGAGTTCCTGCTACGCGCGGTGCTCGACACCGCTGTCGTGGCGCCGAAATCCGCAAAGCCGGACCACTTTTCGGCCTTCGTCAGCCTGCCGATCCGGTCGCGCACCTCCGGATCGGCTATCGCAGCCTGCAGGGTTCCCGTCACGTCTTCGCGAAGGGCCGCCGACGGGCGCGGCATGTCTGCGCCCTCGAACGCGGCGCGCGCGAGCTCGTCGACCAGCGAGCGCTGCTCGGCCGACAGTTCCCGGATCGTCGCGCCGTCCATCGCGGCGTGCGCCGCGCGCAACCTGTCGCCGAGGTCGGCCAGCGATCGCGTCGCGTCCTCGTTGGTGTGGGCCAACCGGTTCACCACCCACGCCGCGGTGGTCGGCTTGCGGGCCGCCGCGATCGATCTGGCCACCGCAGCGTCTCCCCTTGTCTTGGCCGCGTCGGCGAGCCTGGCGCGCAGAGCCGTGAATTCCTCGGGCGCGACGCAGAAGAGTTCGTCGAGCTCGTCACCTGCCATGACGCCATCTTCCTCCTGGCCTCTCGGGCGCAGGCGACGGGCATGCGACACTTTCGGCATGGTTGTCGCAATCGATCGCCCGAAGCTCGAAGGAAACGTCGCCGTCGGTGACAACAGGCAGATCGGATTCGCCGAGTTCGGCGCACCCCAGGGCCGGGCGATTTTCTGGCTGCACGGCACCCCGGGTGCGCGCAGGCAGATCCCCACCGAGGCCCGCGCCTACGCGGAGGAAGCGGACATTCGCCTGATCGGCATCGACCGGCCGGGTATCGGGTCGTCGACTCCTCATCAGTACGAGAACGTCCTCGCATTCGCCGAGGACCTGCGCACGATCGCCGACACGCTGGGTATCGACAAGATGGCGGTGATCGGTCTTTCCGGCGGCGGCCCCTACACCCTGGCCTGCGCTGCGGCCATGCCGGATCGCGTGGTGGCGGCGGGTGTCGTCGGCGGGGTCGCGCCGCCGTCGGGCCCGGACGGTATCGAGGGCGGTCTGATGGGCAACCTCGGCACGCGAGTGGCGCCACTGCTCGAGGTGGCGAAGGTGCCGATCGGAGTGGTGGCCACGACGTTGATCAAGTTCATCCGGCCGATGGCCGGGCCTGCGGTCGACCTGTACGGTCTCGTCTCGCCGCCCGCCGACCGTGCGTTGCTCGCGCGGCCGGAGATCAAGGCCATGTTCCTCGACGATCTGCTCCACGGCGGCCGCAAACAGTTGGCCGCGCCCTTCTATGACGTTGTCGCCTTCGCCCACGACTGGGGATTCCGCCTCGACGAGGTCAAGACACACGTGCGGTGGTGGCACGGCGACGCCGACCACATCGTGCCCTTCGCACACGGACAGCACGTCGTGTCCAAACTGCCTGATGCCGAACTGTTCCCGATGCCTGGTGAAAGCCATCTCGGTGGACTGGGCCGTGCCGAGGAGATCCTGCGCTCGATGCTCGAGGTGTGGGACGGTTCGCGCACGTGAGGATCGAGAATCGCACCGACGCGGAGTGACTGATGAGAGCGATCGTGCTGCTTGCCCAGAGTGCGGCGCTGGACCAGGCGGGCACCGTGCACGCACTCGGGCTGGGCTGGACCGCCAGCTCTAACCCGGTCCCCCAACATGCCCTTGTCATCTTCGTCGAAGTCGAGTGGTCCGAGTTGAACAAGTCGTTCCCCATTCGCGCCGAACTCGTCGACAGCGACGGCGTGCAGGTGGCGAAAACCGAGGACGCCGTCATCAAGGCCAGAGCCAAACCCGTGCATCCGGAAGGGACCCCGGTCACGATACCGTTCACCGCGACCATCCCGTCGCTCAAACTCACTGCAGGACAGCGCTATCAGTGGCGGGTGTCGATCGACGACGAGATGCACGAGGACTGGCTCGCGGGTTTCACCGTTACCGACGACGACTGAGCGCCACTGAGATCAGTCCGCAAGCACCGCAGGGTCTTCGAGTCCGAGCAGAGCCCTGCGGAGCAGGTGCATCGCGACCGTGGTCGAACGTTCCCGGACATCGCTGCGGTTACCCGGCAGCAGAAGCGTTCTCGTCAATGGGGGGCTTTCGGCGAGCATCACCGAGAAGCACACCGTCCCCACCGGCTTCTCCTCGGAGCCGCCGCCGGGGCCCGCGATTCCCGTCGTCGCCACCGCGGTATTGGCGTCGAAGCGCCTCAGCGCACCGCGCGCCATTGCCTCGGCCACCGGTTCCGACACCGCTCCATGCGCCTCGATCAATGCCGGGTCCACGTCGAGCATCCCCGACTTGGCCGCATTGGCATAGGCCACCACGCCGCCGGCCACGTAGTCGGAGGACCCGGGGATGTCGGTCAACCGGGCTGCGACGAGGCCCGCGGTGCACGACTCCGCTGTGGCGATGCGGCGGCCGGCAAGTAACGTCGCGACCTGGTCGTCGACAAGGGTCCCGTCTGTGGAGAAGATGTGGCGGCCGTGATGTTCGCGCAACACATCCATCAGGTGCGCATACACCGCCGTTGCCGTGGGCTCGTACCGGGTGACGATCTCCAACTCACCGCGGCGCAGACAGGTGGTGATTTCGAGGCGGTCGAACCCGTCGACGCGGTCCTGCGCCTCGCGCAGGGTCTCGGCCAGCCCCGACTCGGGCAGCCCGAACATCCGGATCGTGTCCTGGCGGTATTCGGTGCGCTGGGCGATGGCCTCCTGCAGCGCAGCCGTTTGCACCGCGGCGCGCCACATCGGTTGAAGTTCGCGCGGCGGACCGGGGAGCACGAGAACCGAGGGCTTGCCCGGCACCACCACACCGGGAGCGGTTCCGACCGGGTCGAGGATCGTCGCACCTTCTGGCACCAGCGCCTGTTTGCGGTTGGCCGCGCGCACCGCGTCGAAGTCGACGTCGGCGTACCGGCCCCGCAGCCGCTTGAGAATCCCGGCGATCTTCTCCTCGAGCTCGTCGTCGAGGACCAGTTCTCGCCCACAGAACTCCGCAACCACGGCGACGGTCATGTCGTCGGCGGTCGGACCCAAGCCGCCGCTCGTGACGATCAGGTCGACCCCCTCTTGGGCGAGGAAACGCAGCTGTGCGCCGATGTCGGCGGGGCGGTCCCCGCAGATCGTGATGTGCGCCAATTCGACGCCGAGCTCGAGCAGCCGGTCGGCGATCCACGGGCCGTTACGGTCCTGGACCCTGCCGGTCAGCACTTCTGTGCCGGTGACAACGATTCCTGCGCGTGCGCTCACGAGCTATGCATACACGACGGCGCGTCCGCGCCGACACCAGCCGTCGACGAAACGTCTTTGACGGCTTGCACTCGGATGCGCGCACCGCGGTGCGGAACGAGGATGACGTGTTTGACCTTCTGCCGCTCGGCTGCTGCGGTCGAGGTGCACAGCTGCACTCGGCGCAGGACCTCACGCAACACGACCCGCATTTCGACCATCGCGAACGTCGCGCCAAGACACCGGCGGTTGCCGCCACCGAATGGAAACCACACCGTCGGGCCCGGCGTCGCGCCGACCATCCGGTCCGGATCGAACCGATCCGGGTTCGGATACTGGTCGGACCGGCTGTGTACCAAGCCGATTCCGGGAGCGACCATGACGCCCGCAGGCAACCGGTACCCCGCGATGTCGACCGGCTCTTTGAGAATGCGGCCGACGTCGAAGACCACCGGACGAATGCGGAGAGTCTCTTTGACCACCGCATCGAGAAACTCGTCGCCTGCATGATCGCCTGCCGCGCTCGCCTCGGCCGCCCGAACCGCCTTGTCCAGGACGGCAGGGTGTCTGGTCAGCCGTTCCACTGCCCAGGAAAGCCCGGTCGCCGTCGTGTCATGCCCGGCCACCAGCAGCGTCATCAACTGATCCCGCAGCTCCTTGTCGGTCATGGTGGCGCCGTCGCAATCGGCGGCACGAACCAGCATCGCGAGCGCGTCGGTGCGACGCGCGAGGTCGGGATCGCTTCGTCTGTCCGCGATTTCGGCATACAGCAGCCGGTCGGCGACGGCCATGTTGCGGCGCAGTGCCCGCCATGGGCCGAAGCGTTGCAGGCCCGGCTTCGCGATCGCGAGCGACGCCCACGGAGTCACCTCGAGCAGCTTCGGCATCACCGCGCGCAACGCGGCGAGCCGGGACGGGTCCGATGCGCCGATGACGGTCCGCAGGATCACCTCCAGGGTGATCTCGGACATCTTCGGCGCGACGGCGAACTCCACGCCGACCGGCCACGTCGCGATGTTCTGCGATGCGATCTCTGCCATCAGAGCGGTCTGCCGCGCCACCGCGTCGCGATGAAAAGCGGGCAGCATCTGGCGCCGTCGTTCGCGGTGTGCGGCGCCGTCGATCACCAGAACGGAGCTGTCTCCGAGCAGGCCGCCGAGCATCATGTTCGCCTCGCCCGCGTGATACACGCTCGGGCTGCCCGCGAACACCGTCTTGATCTCGGCCGGTTCGTCGACGTAGACGAGCGTTCCCATGGTGGCGATGCGCAACGTGAACTCGCTGCCGTACCTACGTCGGCAGGCAGAGACGAACCGTGGCCAGTAGCGGGCCATCAGCGCGGCCTGCACAGGGGCCGGCAGGCGCGGTCCCGGCGGCAGCACTGCGCGCTCGGTGTCACCCATGACCTGAGCATACGAGCCGCCGCGAGCCGAACAGGCCGGGATCCGTGCGCACTAACGCGGCGTAGCCCGATGCGCATCACCCGTCGGATACCCGCCGACCGGTACTGTCATTCTCGTGAGAGCGCCGCAACTCCGCAACGGCGGACTCGGTGCCACCGCGGCTGTCCGTCTCGACGCCGTCGAATGAGAAAGGAACCATGGATCTTTCCGGTGTAGGTGTTTGGAGCCATCAGCTGCGTTACGGCGACAAGGCCGAATCTGCCGAAGCGGCAGCCGAATTGGAGGAGCTGGGCTTCACGGCGCTGTGGATACCTGATGTCGGCCGGACGCCGGTCCTCGACTCTGTCAGCCATCTCCTGTCCGCGACGAACGACGTCGTCATCGCGACCGGAATCCTCAACCTGTGGATGAACGACCCCGGTGACGTCGCCGCCTCCTACGCCTCGATGACGGCGGCTCACGGCGATCGGTTCCTCATGGGCATCGGCGTCAGCCACGCGCCGCTGATAGACGCCACCGAGCCCGGCCGCTACCGCAAGCCGCTCGCGGCGACCGCGGCGTTCTTGGATGCCCTTGACAGCGCCGAACAACCCGTACCTGTCGAAGCGCGGGTGCTCGCCGCGCTTGGACCGAAAATGCTCGAACTCGCAGCGAACCGGTCACGCGGCGCGCACCCCTATCTCACGACACCCGAACACACGCAACGCGCACGCGAGCATCTCGGTGCCGGCCCGCTGCTGCTTCCCGAGCAGACCGTGATATTCGCCGACGACGTCGCAGACGCACGCGCCATCGGAACCAACTGGCTGAAACGGTATTTGGCGATGCCGAACTACGCCGACAACATGCTGCGGCTCGGCTTCTCCTCCGACGACGTATCGTCGGTGAGCGACCGGCTCTTCGACGCGATCATCGCGTGGGGTGACGAGCGCACGGTGATCGGGCGCGTCAACGAGCATCTGGCCGCAGGCGCCGACCACGTGTGCGTGCAAGTGCTGACCGCTGACCTCAACGGTTATCCGCGCACAGAATGGCGGCGGATCGCCGCCGCCCAGCGGTAGCCGCGGAGCGTTCCGCTACCGGATCGGCACCAGCTCAGCCGGCGAGTTGTATCCGGTCACCCGCACCCAGTTGGCGGTCGCGCCGTCGGTCGGCACGACACCGTTGATGTCGACCGTGTCGCCCGGGAACACGGTGACGTAGTTGTCGCTGTATTCGATCGGCAGTATCTCGTCACCGTCGCGGTCGTTGAGAATCTCGGCGCGCTCGAAGAATGCGACCCGACGGGTCGGGTTGTGCAGGCGGATCCGGACGCCGGTGCCGCCGTCGGCTTCGACGCGGCGCGCGCTCACCTCCAACGGCACTCGGGGCATCCAGTTCAACGGCGTCATATCAGCCCAGCTGACCTGCCTCAGTTCGAACGCCCAGTCGTTCGTCGGATCCCCGATGTCGTCCCGCTGCTGGGACTGCCAGTAGACATTCTCGGCGAGAACCGAGCCGTCGTCGTCGACCACCTCGCAGCGCACGAAGTAGACGCTGGAGTCCCTGGCCACTCTCGGCAGCGTCATGGCCGCGACGCTCTCGCCCGACGCCACGGACAGCTTGTCGGTCGTCCGGTCCTCCCGCACTCTGCCGCCGATGTCATAGACGCGGACCCGGACCCGCAGATCCGACCGATCGTCTGGGGTCTGGTTGACCAGCGTCACGTTGGCCTTGGTGTGATCGCCCGTGGCATAGGAGTCGAACACCGCCGACAGCGGCCGAAGCCCCGCCTTCGCGCCGTAGTACGCACCGCCGGGGCGCAGGTAGTAGTCGAATATGTTGCCGAAGAACGAGGGCCAGTGGTTGTTGAGCATCCAGTAAATCGTCATCTTGTGGCTGGCCCACCCGTTGGCGGCGAAGACCTCGAACTGCGCACGTGTCGACTCATAGTGCGCCAGTTGAGCTTTTCTGGTGAACTCCTCGGCATCGTCGGACGGCCCGTAGCGCCTGTCGACGGCGCGCTTGATGCTCTGCAGGGTGGCATTCTTCGGGTTCGACCCGGCGTGGAAGTACCAGGTGTCGTTGATCGGCCACAGCTTGTCGGGCGGGATGAACTTCTCGAGGCTGGCGAACGGCGGGATGTGCTCGTTGTCGCCCTGCTCGGCCGTCGAGCCGCGGGTCGCGCCGTACCGGCCGCTGAACCAGTAGTTCGGCGGTCGCCAACTGTACGGCCCCGCCATGTGGATACCGTCCCAGTCGCGTTCACCGTCGGCGTCCCTCGCCAGCGACGATACGGTGTCGACGGTCGCGTTCTGCCAATGCGAATCATCAAGCACCCGATGGTATTCGGAGAGGATGTCGGCCGGCGGTTTGCCGTCGCTGCCATTGGCCCAGATGAACACCGACGGGTGGGAACGGAGCATCAGAATCTGCGACCGCAGGCTCTCGGTTGCCACCCTGTGGTCCTCGTCGTCCCACTGCGACCACTTCTCCCACTGGTTGCAGCACATCCACCCGAACATCAGTGGGATGCCCAGTTCGTCGGCCTTCTCGACGATGTGCTCGCCGGGGAACTTGCCCTCGAACCGGATCATGTTCAGACCGAGATCCTTGACGTAGCGCAGGATCGCGTCCTCGCGGTCGGGATCGAAGGCGTACAGGAGGTCGGGTGTGTAGGCCGCGCCCCTGATCAAGAGATCGCGCCCGTTGACGGTGAGGTAGAAGTTCCCGCCCCTGCCGAGGTCGGGGAAATCGCCGTCGGTGTCTCGGTGTTGGGAGACCGTCCTGATGCCGAACCGCAGATCGGTGGAATCCGACACGGTGCCGAACTGGTCGAAGTCCAACCGTAGGTCGTAGAGGTTCGGTGCGCCGAGCGTGTACGGCCACCACAGATCGGGATGCTGGACGGTCAACTCGTCGAATACGTCGGGGCTCAAGGTGACCTCGCGCTGTTCGCCGGGCAGCAGCGTCACCGCCTGCTCGACGTGAATGCTCGGCGTGCCGGGCCGGGAGATCGTCGCCTTGACAACGCCGCGGGCCTGCTGTGTCGAGTAGTTGCGGACCGTGGTGCGAACGGTCAATCGCGCCGAATCGGTTCTAGGCAGCGGCAACTCGGTGTTCACGGCGGATGGCCCCAGTGCCACGTCGCCCGAGACCTTCAGATAAACCGGCTTCCAGATGCCCGCGTTGCGGTCGGAGACGAAGGAGTTCCCCCGGTCGACGTTCTTGTCAGGGCCTTGGTATCCGAGGTAGTTCCAGTTGATCCAGTCCCACCAGCTGTCGGCCAACTCGACCCCGTCGATGTCCTGCATGGCACGCTCGGGTGTCACCTTGATGGCGAGCGTGTTCGACTCGCCCGGGCGCAGCCAGCGGCCGACGTCGAGTTCATGTGCGTTGTGCATACCGACGATCTCGGTGTTTCCAGCGACCAGACGGCCGTTGAGCCAGACCTCCGCGCGGTAATTGACACCGGGCAGTTCGAGCAGATAGGTCGAGTGGCCCGCAGGCGGGGTGAACGAGGTGCGATACCACCAGTCCTGCTTGTAGAGGTCCTGCGGGACCTTCTCGAGCAGGTTCTTCCCGTAATACAGGTCGGGGTACGTGCCGTCGTCCTGCAAGGCCTGCAGGACGGTGGACGGCATCCGCCGGATGGGGTGCCAGCCCGCGCCCTCGGTGTAATCGCGGCGCGAGACCGCCGCACCGTCGTCATCGATCCGACCGGCCGCTGCCAGGTGCCACCCGCTGGACAATTCGATCCGGTCGGGCGGCTGCTGAGGGCGCGCGAAAGTCGCGAAGGATCCCGCGCAGCACAGCGTCAAGGTCACGACGAGAAGGGCGGAGACGATCGTACGGCGCCGGGTCGGTATAGCCGTCTCCTCTCGGTCATCGTTGATCAAGAACCTAGTCTCGAATCATGAAGGTCGAGCCCTCGGGTCAGATCGCCGAGATCGCCGCGAGCCCCTCCGGTCCCGAGGTGGGCGCCTTCTTCGATCTGGACGGCACTCTGGTCTCGGGTTTCACGGCGACGGCCCATGCCGGAGATCGGATCCGGCGCAGGCAGGCTCGGATCGGCGAAGTTCTCGGGGTGCTCGAGGCATCCATCAGATACCGGCTCGGGAGGATGCAATTCGAGCGGCTGATCGTGCGGGCCGCGGGCTATCTGAAAGGTGAGTCGCTTCGCGACCTCGACGAGCTGGGTGAGCGGCTGTTCGTCAGTCACATCTCATCGCGGGTGTATCCGCTGATGCGCGAGGTCGTTGCGGCCCATCAGCGGCGCGGGCACACCGTCGCGCTGTGCTCGTCGGCGTTGACAATCCACGCCGAGCCGGTGGCACGCGCCCTCGGCATCACGACGCTGCTGTGTAACCACTTCGAAGTCGACGACACCGGCCTGCTGACCGGTGACATCCAGCGGCCGATCATCTGGGGTGTGAGGAAAGTCGATGCGGCACAGCGGTTCAGCGAAGTCAAGGGTGTCGACCTCGAGCGCAGCTACTTCTATGCCGATGGTGACGAGGACGTGCCGCTGATGTCTGCCGTCGGTTGTCCGCGGCCGGTCAACCCCCGTCCGGGTCTGGCCGCGGCTGCGGTGGCCAACGGCTGGCCGGTGCTGCGCGTCGCCGTCGCCGACCGGAAACGCCGAAGCGCGCGCTGACGGCCCGGGTTTGGTGATCGGGCCAACGGGCAACTCCTGAGCCGTTCTGGGGGTCATCCCCGCCGTATTCGTTCAGAAACGAGGCACGAGAAGATGACTGCACGACGCCTGATCCTGATCGCGGGGGCCGCCGTCCTGATCGCCGGTGTGATCGCTCTGTTGGTCCCGGTGTCGATCACGGGCAACGGCAAGTCGATCGGATGCGGCACCGCCATCGCCGCCGATACGTCGGAGGCGGAGTCGGCCAACGGGCAGACCGTCGCGGGCGTGCCGATTCTCAACGAGATCGTCCCGCATACCGACTATGTCGCGGAGTGCCAGCACGCGGTGTCGAGCAGGCGGTCGTGGTCGATCCCGTTGGCGGTGGTTGGCGTGCTGGTGGTGGCCGGATCCTTCGTCGCGCCACGATCCCGAGCTGTTTCGTAAATCACACTTCCGGGCAGTCCTACATGCACGTCGAGATCATTTAGCCGAAGGGGGCCCCACGGTGGCGAGCGATCAGCAGCAGGCAGAGCAGCAGGACCGCGACGAGCAGCAGGCGCAGGACGACCGCGATCAGGACGACCGCGATCAGCAGGACGACGGCGATCAACAGGACGACAGCGATCAACAGGACGACCGACCGCGCTCTGAGAAGCCTGAGGTGAAAGAGGAGCACCAGGAAAAGGCCCAGGAGATGCGGAAGGAGTACGTCGAGCAGCGCCCGACAGTGATCATGCCGGGCAGCGGCGGCACCGTGGCGGGCACGGCCGTCAACGAGTGGCTCGACGACGACGGCAATCCGAAGTTCGGGGACGAGTCGGAGTCGGCGGGCGATACGTCGGGCGCTGACTCGAAGCGCGATTCCGCCGATGACGCCGAGTCGGACGACAAGTCCTACAGCGACACGGTGAAGGAAGACAAGGAGAGAAACGACCGGATCCGGAAGGCCCACGACGAGGCTCAGGA
>JAEZKH010000197.1 GCA_023415515.1 Actinomycetes bacterium | reverse complement strand
GCGCCGCGCCCCCCCCCCCCCCCCCCGACGAGGTCATCGGGCTGTTCCAAGAGAAGGCCAGCTTCGGCACCGTCGCCGAACGGCAGGATCCGAACTCCGCGATCGCCCGTTTCATCGCGCGGTTCCTCGCGGCGTACGACAAGCACGGCATCACCGGCGACCATGTGCAGGCGGCGACGCTGGCGCAGAACCCGCAGTTACTGAAGCGCAATCGCGGGGTCGGCACGCACTACTACCGGACCATCCAGGCCGCCATCGGTGAAGCCGCGGACCTTTACCGGCAAGCACTCGACGGACTGCGCCCAATCACCTGACGGCCGACCGCCCAGCCCAACCGTTGCACAGGATCCAGACGTTCGGTGCCGCGGCGGCGGGCAGCGCTGAGCTCAGGGTGTCGTCGGCGGCATTGGCGGTGCGTGCCCGGGTGCCAGTTCAGCGCCGATACGGCGGAAGACGGTGTCGGCGGCGTTGGGGTAGTTCCCGTCCTCGTCGAACGCCCCGGGGGCGAAGGTCACCGCCACCGCGACCGCGATCCGCTCCGAGGGCAGATAGGCCTGCAGTGCCGCGTAACCGAAGAACATCGGGTTCTGCAGCAGCCAGTCACCGGAGATCACGATACCCAGGCCGTAGTCGTAGAACTCGCCCATGGCCGCGCAGGTGACGCAACCGGGTTGGGGCCGGGACCTGCCGCGCATGGCCCCCGCAGTGAACTCCCGGTAGGACTGCTCGGAGAGCAGCCGGCCCGACCCGATGCCGGCCGCGGTGGCGGCCAGGTCGTCGATCGTGGTGGTCTGGATGGCGCCGTGGGTGATCGTCCACGACGGATTCCAGTAGGTGGACTCCTCGTAGAACGGCGTGCCGGCCGGGATCGCGAGCGACTCGCGGCGTTCGGAGGTGAAGGCGTGCAGCACCGGCTGCGGGATCTCCGGGGTGTCGGAGTTGGCGGTGGCGGTCAAGCCCAGGGGGTTGAGCACCTTGTCAGCCAGCAACTTCGGCATCGGTTCACCGGTCGCCTTCGTCAGCGCCATCCCCAGCAGCACGTAATTGGTGTGCGCGTAGCTCCAGTTGGTGCCGGGCTCGTACAGCAACGGTCGGGACGTGACGAACGCCAGCAGTTCTTCGGGTTCCCACTGCCGGAACGGGTCGGCGTAGAGCGCGGCGTCGAACGCCTCGTTGCCGATCACGTAGTCGGGGTAGCCCGAGCTCATCTGCGCGAGCTGGCGCAAGGTCACCCGCTCGGCGTGCGGGAAGTCGGGCAGCCAAGTCGACAACCTGTCGTCGAGACCGACCACCCCTTCGTCGACGAGGATCAGCAGCAGCGTCGACACATACGAGATAGCCACCGCGCCGTTGCGGAAGTGCATGTCGGTGTGGGCAGGCACCCCTGACATCGATTCGCCGAAGGCCTCGCTCAGCACCTCCTTGCCGTCGACGGTGACCTTCACCAGGACCGACTTGAGATGTTCAGTCCGCATCGCCTCCTGCACGATCTGCCGCACCGCCGTAGCTTCGGCAGTGCGGGTGGTGGAGGTGGCGGTCGAAGACTTCTCCGGTGACACGCATCCAGCGGCCAGGAGCGCACCGACGACGAGGGGCAGTACCCGGCCGAATCGCATGCGTGAGCTTTGCACAGACTGAAACGTCGCCGACCCTCGGCCTTGGTTACACACCCGCATCACCGATAGGGCAACGTTGAAGGTGTTGGGAGGCAGCAAACGGCGACGTTTACTGGCTGTCGGGTGATTCCGGCCGGGCGACCCGAGATTGAGATAATTGGCGACTGACAAGCCCGCACGATCTGGCGTTGATATCGGAGATTCATGACTGCAGGTATGGGTTCCTGATGTGCGGACCGCAACCTTTGCGGTAGAGGCGCACAGGCAGGCCGCGTTGGTCGCAGGGGCGGACGATAACAGTGACGACCAAGAGGTCATCGAGGCGATCTCGTCGCGGTGGGACGAGGGGTGAATCGAGGGGAGATCTGGACCGTGGCCGGGGACATTTACGCGGCGAAGCCGCGTCCGGCAGTGATCGTTCAGGATGACCTCTTCGATGCCACGAGTTCGGTGACTGTTGCTCCGATGACCAGCATGCTGCTGGATGCGCCACTAATACGCATTCGCGTGAGCGGCGGAGACGGGCGGCTTTCGGGACTCGATCATGACAGTGACGTGATGATCGACAAGCTCACGACGGTCAGGAGGGCGAATGTCCATGTCCGGGTTGGCCGGCTGACAGCCGAGCAAGTCGTTGAGGTCGAGCGGGCAATGATGGCATTCCTCGGTCTCGCACGGTGAGTGAAAACCGTTGGGCAGCAGCACAAGTAGCGTACTTTACTGGTAGCCCGACGCGTACGTATATACTTAAGCAGCAATTGGTATATACGTGAGGGTGGTGCGATGACCAAGCGTCTGATTGACCTCGATGATGATCTGTTGGCCGCCGCACAGAAGGAACTCAAGACGTCCGGCGTATCAGATACCGTCCGCATCGCGTTGCAGCAGGCTGCAGCGACGTCTGCACGCGCTCGCCAGATCGCATGGTTGAAGTCTGGCGGTATGGGGGAGATGGCTGACCCTGGTAAACGAGGTGAGGTGTGGCGGTAGTAGCGCGGTATCTCATCGACACCAGTGCCGCGGCACGGATGACAAACCCCGAGGTCTCCGACCGACTTGCTCCGCTTATCGAGGCCGGACTGGTCGCAACCACCGCTCAGCTCGATGCAGAGGCGCTCCACAGCGCCCGGACCGCCGCAGACTACGCGCAGATATGGTCAGATCGCCGCCTCGCATACGAGTATTTGCCGACCAACGATGAACACTGGCAGGCGGCGATGGATGCCCAGCGGTCGCTGGCCGGCACCGGTCGTCATCGTGCCGTCGGCATGGCCGACCTACTGATCGCCACGGTTGCCAACGCCCATGATGTGACACTGCTGCACTACGACGGTGATTTCGAGATCGCGGCCGAGGTATTGCCCTTCCAGCATCGGTGGGCGTTGGAACGGGGCACTATCGGCTAGGTCAGGGCGGGTGTGGTGGTGGAGTCGAAACCCATTGGTGTGCAATGCAATATGCAGTGGGTTACCGGTAATCCTCCATATTCGAGTGCTGCAATTTCTCGCATGCGAAACGGCGCACTCGAAGTACGCTGCATCGACGTCTCACCGGTGATACACTGCGGGCGTGGATGCAGTCACGGTGCGCGAATTGCGCAACAGTGGTGGAGACGTTCTGCGCCGTGTTGAGCGTGGCGAGCGCATCGTCATTACTCGGGACGGGACACCTGTTGCTGAGCTACGGCCCCTGCCTCGTTCCAGCGCAGGACCAGCGGAACTGATTCGTCGCCGCAAGAATCTTCCGCCGGTGAACCCGGATGCCCTGCGGCGCGACATTGACAACCTCATCGACCCGTCGCTGTGACGAAAACCCAGAGCCGGGGGATTCTGGATACCTCCACGGTGATTCTTTTGGGTCAGCTGTCTGACCCAGCCGAGCTTCCCGACGAATCTGTGATCAGCGCGATCACGCTGGCTGAGCTGTCCGTGGGGCCACACGTCGCGAACGACGATGTGGAGCGCAGTGCCCGGCAGCAGCACCTACAGCAGGCCGAGGCGGACTTCGATGTCCTACCGTTCGATGGAGATTGCGCCCGGGCGTTTGGAGCCGTAGCGGCGGCGCTTCGCGCGTCGGGCCGCAAGCCCGCTGCGCGCGCCTACGACGCACTCATCGCGGCCAGTGCAATCGCACATGAAGTGCCGCTGTACACGTGCAACCCCGCCGACTTCACGGGAATCCCGCGACTGGAACTACGACCAGTCACGCACCCATATCATCGATAGGGGCAACGCTGAAAAGTGTTGAGAGGCAAACGCAATATGCAGTGGGGGGCCAACTTGACATAATGTGGCTTATCGGCAAATCGGGGGACGCGGATCGCCTCGACGGCAGGCGGTCGGCGGTCACGCGCACGCCACTTCCATGGCCGTGTCGACCGCACACTGCCGCCTCGCACTGGCCGGTCCTCATGCGGCACCGACTTCGCGCAACGCCCCGGCGCTGCACCCTGTGGCACCAGACCATTGGCAGACCCGTGCGGTGTGACTCCGGCACACGGACCTGTCGCGGTCACCGGCGACCACCCCTTTCCGAAAGCCGCGCACCCGTCGCAATACGTCACCGTGACGAATTGATCAGTACTGGCTGGACAGCCGAACCCACGTACCGGCCAACAGGTTTCGTCCACCACGGTGAATCGGCATACAGCCGTCCCGTCGTCCGGCATCGTTGTGGCATGAGTCAGAAAGTTCCAGGCCCGAAAGACCTCAAGGCCGCTGCGCAGGCCGCCGTCGACACGGCCCACACCGTCGCCGAAGGCGCGATGCGCATTCCGCCGGCGACGGTTCAGATCGCGAGTCAGTTGCCCGATCTCATCGAGAACCTCGCAACAGCGACTGAGCGACTCAACGCCGCGATCGATCGCGCCGAACGCTACCTCGCACTGGCCGATCCGATGATCCGAACCATGGACGCCGTACTGCCGCAGCTGGAAGCCCTCGTCGAAACAGGTAACGACGTCTACAGCGCTGTCTCGTCGATTCCGGGGGTGTCGACGCTGAGCAGGTTCGCCGGGCGCGATGTGGCAGCGACGCCGGATAAGAAGCCGCCTTCGACGCGCCGCAGATCGCCAAAGAAAGCGTGATCCGCGACTCCCCTAGCCTTGACCCTATCCGCGGGTATTACGTCACTGTGACGTATAGCGCTGGGGTGCAACATGTTTCGGTCATGGATGCTGTGACAGGTCGTCAGTTCCGTTGACCCGCACGCCGTCGATGCAGGCGTCGGCGCGTGTGAGCGGGGTGTCCATATTTGAGGGATTTCTGGCCGAACGACGGCGGCGCAGCAGGCATGGTCAGCGTCAGCATGAACGTTGGACAGATTGCGACACCAAGAAAGTGGCTACAGATCATGACCGAAGTCATCGCCGGATTGGAGATTCCGGATACCGTGGCGGTCGCCGAAGCGACTCGGCTCGTTCGAGACATGACGAGCCCACTCATTTACCACCACTCCCGAAGGGTGTACTTCTTCGGGCAGATCCACGCTCAACGGTTGGGCATCACCCCAGATTCCGAGCTGCTCTACTTGGCGGCCGTCTTCCACGACACCGGTCTGACAACGCCGTTCTCCGGCACTGAGCAGCGGTTCGAGGTCGACGGCGCCGATCACGGACGCAAATTCCTGCTCGAGCACGGTTTCTCCGCCGCCGCGGCCGACACCGTATGGACGGCTATCGCCTTGCACACGACGCCGGGAATTCCGGATCGAATGGGTCCCGAGATCGCCGCGACATACCTCGGCGTGCTGACCGATGTGGTCGGTCTTGGTCTCGAGGAATTGAATTCAGATCAGCTGAGCGAGATCCTCGCCGTGCATCCGAGGGGCGACTTCAAGAAAGAGTTCCTGAGCGCGTACTTCGAGGGATTCAAGCACCGCCCGGAGACCACCAACGGCACCGTCAACTCCGACGTTCTAGAGCACTTCGTGCCCGAGCACCGCCGCACCACCACGGTCCAACGGATGCTCGGCTCGGCATGGCCGAGCTGATGAACAGGGGGATCATCCGGTGAACGTCATCCACCTTTTCACCGCCGGGCGCCGCCTTGGACGCCACGCGTCGTTCATGATGCTGGCGTTTGCGAACGTCCTTCTGATGGCCTCGACGAGCGCGCCGTCACCGATTTACCCGCTGTACCTTCAGCGCTGGGGTTTTTCGGTCACCACCCTGACGGTGATCTTCGCCGTGTACGTAGCCGGTTTGGTCGCTGCCCTGTTGACCGTTGGCTCGTTGAGCGATTTCTTGGGGCGCCGCCCCGTGCTGATTGCGTCTTTCCTGATGGCCGCGGCCGGAACCGCGATCTTCTGGGCTGCGGGCGGGGTCTTCTCACTGATCCTCGGACGTATCGTGCAAGGCCTTGCCACCGGGACGGCAACGGGGGCGCTTGCGGCCGGATTGGTCGAGTTCTCGCCCGAAGGCCGTTCCCACCTGGGGCCGACGATGACAGCCGCCGCCACGGGACTCGGACTGGCAGTCGGCGGAGGGCTCGCCGGCGTGCTCGTCGCGGCCACTCCGCGTCCTGACGCGATGATCTTCCCGGCACTCACGTTCGCCTTCGTGGTCCTCGCCGCCGCGACCGTCGCCCTACCCGAAACGGCGATGCGGCGCACGGGAGCACGCGCTGCACTGCGGCCGCGCATACGGGTCCCCCACCCGACGCGGCACGAGTTCGTCACCGCGCTGCCCGCCATCGTCGCCGGATGGGCGACCACCGGGCTCTTCCTCGCCCTTGCGCCGTCTCTAGTGCGAGACGTCCTGCAGGTCCAGTTCGGCGCCGCAGGCGGTCTCAGCATCACCGTGCTGTTCATCGCCAATTGCGCGGGAGGGCTGTGGGCGGCGCGATTCGCCGCGGCACACGCCAGCGTGCTGGGGGCGCTACTGCTGACGCTGGGCGCGGCGGGTCTGGTCAGTGCTCTGGCCTTCCCGTCCTCGACCTTGTTCGGCGGAGCAGCGATCGTGGCCGGACTCGGTGTCGGACTGACGTTCAACGGAACGCTGCGCGGTATCAGCGCCACCACCTCGACGGCGTCGCGATCGGAGGTGTTCTCCGCCGTTTTCGTTGCGAGCTACGCGGCGCTGGCCCTCCCCTCCCTCGTGGCCGGGCTTGCCGCCCCGTCATGGGGACTCAAATCCACGACCTATGCATACATCGCATTCATCGGAGCACTGGCGGCGATCGCCGCCCTCACGCCTCGGCCGACCGCAGAACGTCGCGCCGCGGCCGCCGAAGACCGATTTCCACCGACGGTGATCGAGACAAAGCCGACCGCACACAAGGAGTTGCAATGCAAGCCATAACCGTCCGGAACCGATCAGCCGGTGTCGAAGGGCTGACCCTGACCGAGTTGCCCTACCCGCATGCCGCCGAGAATGACGTCATCGTGGCCGTCCACGCCGCCGGCTTCACACCCGGCGAGCTCGAATGGCCCGCCACCTGGACCGACCGGGCAGGCCGCGACCGCACTCCCAGCGTTCCAGGTCACGAATTGTCCGGCGTGGTGGTCGAACTGGGCTACGGCACCACCGGCCTCACCGTCGGCCAGCGGGTGTTCGGGCTCGCCGACTGGACCCGTGACGGGTCTCTGGCCGAATACACCGCCGTCGAGGCGCGAAATCTCGCCCCGCTCCCCGCCGACATCGACCACACCGTGGCCGCGGCACTGCCGATCTCGGGACTCACGGCGTGGCAGGGGCTGTTCGTCCACGGCGGCCTGACCACCGGCCAGACGGTTGTCGTGCACGGCGCCGCCGGCGGAGCGGGCTCCATCGCCGTCCAACTTGCACGCGAAGCGGGTGCCCGGGTGATCGGTACCGGACGCAGCGACGACCGCGACCTCGTTCTCGGCCTCGGCGCGCAGGTGTTTCTCGATCTGGATGTCGACCCGTTGGAAAGCGTCGGCTCTGTGGACGTGGTCTTCGACGTGATCGGCGGCGACCTGCTCCGACGATCGACGGCGCTTGTGCGCCCCGGTGGGACGGTCGTCAGCATCGCGATGCCACCGCCCGTGCAACCCCGTGCGGGCCGCGCTGTTTTCTTCGTCGTCGAACCCGACCGGGCTCGACTCGCCTATTTGGCCGCGCAAGTCCGGGATGGCCGATTGAAACCCATCGTCGGGGCCGTCCGCCCCCTCGCCGAGGCAGCCGACGCGTTCGCCCGGCGCCGACGCGTGCCCGGCAAGACGATCATCCAGGTCGCACAAGAACCTAGAGAACAAGGAGAACGCTCATGATCAGAGTCGCTATTGCGAACGCCCTACTGGCCGGCGCGGTCACCGCGACACTCGTCGGTTGCGCCCCGGGAATGGAGTCGCGCGCCGACGCTGCTCCGCCGCAACCCCCGTCGGAGACGCTGACGCCGCTCTTCGAACAGGCGCTACCCAACGTTCCCGGCAAGACGTTCACGTCGGCGATCGTGTCGTTCGAACCGTCCGGGCGTGCGGCGCCGCCCCGCCACGGCGACGCGTTCGTCTACGCATACGTGCTGGAAGGCACCGTGCGCAGCCAGCTCGAGGGCGAGCCCCCCCGTGTCTACCGCCAAGGCGAGACCTGGTCCGAACTGCCTGGGGCACATCACGTCGCCACCGAGAACACCAGCTCAACCGAACCCGCGAAACTCCTGGTCGTCTTCATCGCCACCACGGGGGAACAGCTCAAGGTCGACGACCCGCCCGGGTGATCTCTGCAGCTATTCTGACCCGGCCCGCCTCGCTGTGCTGAATCGCCGCTGGTAGGCAGTGGGGCTGATGCTCAGCTTCCGCGCAAACACCCGCCGCATGCTCTCGTAGCTAGGAAAGCCGGCGCGAGCCGCGGCCGCAGTGGCGGTGTGCCCCTGATCGAGGAGCGCCCTGGCCATGTCGAAGCGGATGTTCTCCACAAACCGGGCCGGTGTCGTGGACAGTTCCTCGTGGAAGAGCCGGTTGAGATGCCGGGTGCTCACGTTGAGATGTTTGGCGAGGTCACCCAGCGAGTACGCGCCCTGGGGATCCGCGGTCACCAGATCGGTGATGGTTCGCAGGGCCGGGGAATGGGGAGCGGGACCGTGCAACGGCGCCGAGAATTGCGACTGGCCACCGGCCCGCTGCATGTAGACCACCAGCATGCGGGCGACGTCGCGGGTCAGCTCCGGTCCGTGGTCCTCCTCGACGAGCGCCAGAGCCAGGTCGATTCCCGCGGTCACCCCGGCCGAGGTGTACGTGTTGCCGTCCCGGACATAGATCGCGTCGGGTTCGATGCGGCACGTGGAACACCGCGCGGCGAGTTCGCGGGCGGCTTTCCAATGCGTGGTGGCCCGCTTGCCTGCGAGAAGTCCTGCTGCGGCGAGGACGAAAGCGCCCGTGCAGATCGACGCCACCCGACGGGCCCGGGCCGCCGGCACCCGTGCGGCCTCGGCCAGGTCGTGAGGCACCCGCAGGCGGGGAAAGCGGTCCGAGCCGGCCACCAGGTACGTGTCCGGAGGGGGCTCAGCGGACACAGCGCCGTCGACCGAGATCGCGAAACCGAGGTTCGAGGTGACCTCCTCGCCGGTCGGTGACAGCAGCACGATCCGGTAATCGGCACCGAGTCGATTCGCCTCCTTGAACACCTCCGCCGGACCGGCGACGTCCAACAGGGTGACACCGTCATAGACGAGGAAGACCACGCGCCGCGTCGACGACTTCACGCCGGCCGATCGCCGAGGTGCGGTACCCGACCGGACAGCCCGAGTAACAGACATTCATGGATTATCGTCGGCAGATTCCGCCGAGCGCACCCGGCGTTTCTTGCACTCGACGACCTCGGCACCTACGTAGGGTCTTGGCA
>JAEZKH010000186.1 GCA_023415515.1 Actinomycetes bacterium | reverse complement strand
GGCTACGGCACCGACGAAGGGCGCGCCGGACGGGTGGCTTTCGGTGACGACGCAGCGGTGGCCGGAGGCCTGGTCGCAGACGGCCCGGTCTTCGTCGGTGACGCGATCGCCGACCCACTCACCGGACTGGCGGCAACGCGGGCGGTGCTCGACTCGCTTCGGCGCGGGGGCGGCGAGATCGTCGAGGTCGCACTCGCCGAAGTGGCGGCGAGCTATGCCGCTGTCCCGCTCACCGACGGTGCAGAATGCGAAGCGCCGCCGCGCATTCCGGCACCGCCGCGCACGTCCGCGCCCGCGCTCGGGGCGGACACCTGGCGGGTGCGCGCGATCGTCGAGAGCCGGATGACCGCATGCTGATCCGCCATGCCACGTTGCCCGACGGCCGCGCCGCCGACATCCGCGCCGACGACCGCATCCGCGAAATCGCCTGTCGACTGGAACCATTGCCCTCCGAGCACGTTGTCGAGGCCGACGCCGGTGCGGTGCTGCCTGGACTGCACGACCATCACCTGCATCTTCGGGCGATGGCCGCCGCGCTCGACTCGTTGGTGGTCGGACCGCCGCGCGTTCGCACCGAACAGCAACTGGCGCAAGCGCTGCGAGCAGCGGAGCCGGGCCCGGACGGCTGGCTCCGCGCGGTCGGCTACCACGCGTCGGTGGCAGGCGAACTCGACCGCGACCACCTCGACGCGATCATCAGCGATACGCCGACACGAATCCAGCACCGCAGCGGCGCACTGTGGATACTCAACTCCGCGGCGCTGTCCAGCATCGGCCTGGCCGACCATCCCGACGGTCGGCTGCACAGCGCAGACGACTGGTCGGATGCGCTACCCCGCCGGGCGACTGCGATCGCCGACGTCACCGCCCGCCTTGCTCGCTACGGAGTCACCGGGGTCACCGACGCCACACCGGATCTCACCGCAGAGGATGTCGCGATCCTGTCGGTGTCACACCGGCGCGGCGACATTCCGCAGCGGTTGCACTTCCTCGCGCCGGGAAAGCGGATCCTGCACGACGACCGCCTCGACGTCGACGAGCTGACCCGATGGATCGCAGCCCGGCACCATGCTGATGTCCCGGTGGCCCTGCACTGCGTGACACGCGCCCAACTGGTGGTGGCACTGGCCGCGCTGCGGGCCGCGGGCAGCCATCGCGGCGACCGCATCGAGCACGCCGCGGTCGTGCCGGACGAGATGATCGACGACCTGCTCGACGCCCGCGTCACCGTCGTCACCCAACCCAACTTCGTCGCCGAACGCGGCGAGCACTATCTGCGCGACGTCCCCGCCGACGAACACCCCCAGCTGTGGCGGGTCGCCTCACTGTTGCGCGCGAAGGTTCCACTGGCCGCGGGCACGGATGCGCCGTTCGGTGAAATGGACCCGTGGGCGGCGATGCGGGCCGCCGTTCGCCGCGCCACCGCCGACGGAGACGTCATCGGTCCAGCCGAACGGATCTCGGCTGCAGAAGCTCTGCGGTTGTTTCTCGGCCATCCCGATCGCCCGGCGGTGCCCCGCACCGTCGAGGTCGGCCAGCCGGCAGACCTGATCGTGCTCACCCCGGGCGCCGAGGTCGAGACACTCGCCTCCGACATGGTGTCGACGACCATCGTCGGCGGACGGGTCAGTTAGCTTCGGCCTTCTGCGGTGGCCGCCAGAACAGCACCAGCTGGCCGATGCCGCCCGCGAGGCCGAGGACGGCGGCGATCAGCAGACCCCACCATCCGTGCAGGAAGTCGTAGAAACCGGTGCCCGAGAACAGGGCATGGTCGAGGCTGAACCGGCCCGCACCGAGGCCTGCCACCGCCACTGCGGCGACGGCGAGTATCAGGTTGTACTCGTAGCCTTCCTTGACGATGAAGAAGCCGTTCGGCCGGTGCACGGTCCAGGCCGCAACCAGCATCAGCGCGACGAACCCGGCAGCGGGAACGGGGGTGAGAAGGCCGACGGCCAACCCGATGCCCGCGGCCATCTCGGTGGTCGCTGCGATGCGGGCATGCAGCATGCCCGGCTTCATCCCGATGCTCTCGAACCATCCCGCGGTGCCGGGTATCCGGCCGCCGCCGAAGAACTTGTTGTAGCCGTGTGCCGCCATGGTGAGGCCGAGGCACACGCGCAGGATCAAGAGCGCAGTGTCGTAGGCGTAGCCGTCCATGCCTGACAAATCTAGTTCACCGTGTAACCCTTGGCGCGGGTTACCACTGCCCTGTCCTCGATCGCGCCGGCGTCAGTCCTCGGCGTGGCGCTCGTAGTCCCACCGCTCGAGCCGCGCCTGCAACTCGTGCACGCCGAGCGCGGCGAATGTCGCCGTCAGGCTCAGGCAGGTGACGAGTAGGGCGTTCATGGCTCTTTTCCGTTCAGTCGTTCGGTGTCGTCTATCTATTGGACGATGGAAGCGTACGAATTGTTCACAGCGACACGCATGCGTAGTGGACTACCCGTTTCCGGCGCACACACCCACGAGCACGTCGAGTGCATCGAGCCGCAGGTCGCGATAGGTATCTCGGGCGCAGGCGGTCCAGTCGTCGGTCCAGCCCTCGAGCAGCGCGCCGTTCCGCAGCAGAGGCAGCAGTTCGGTGGCGATGTCGCGGTCGGGCCGTGTCGGCTCGCGGTGTCCGAGCAGTTCGCCGATCAGGTCGACCGCACCGAACCAGTCGACCACGACGTCGGGTCCGAGCACGATCGACTGCGGTGTCACCGACAGCAGTGCCGCGGCGCCCATCGGGCGCAGCCGCCACAGCGTGGTGCGCAGCCGTGCCGTCGCGCGGTCCGGTCGAGTCGTCGGCCACAGCGTCTGGCACACATGGCCGCGGGGCACGGGCCGGCGTCTGAGCGCGGCGAGCGCCACCAGGCGCTGACACGACGGCGGCAGATCGAGTAGCTGATCGTCGCGGTGGACTTCGAAGCCGCCCAGCATCGTGATCCTGAACTGTTCCGTCATCGCGCGCCGCCTTCCGCCTGGACTGAGCCCTTGCGGTCGATCTTGCGAACCCCTCGGCGCGACGGCATGCGTAGTGGACTACCTGTCTCTGCACCGTCTCAGCGCGGCGGCGCAGCGAACACCGTGCGGCCCCTGGACAGTGTCATGGCGGCTCGGCAAACTCTGCAGGTCATGAGCGAGGCGCAGGCCCAACCGCCGCGGCGGGTCGAGGTGCATCGGATCCGCACGATGGCCGGTCGCGACCCTGAGGAACTGCACAGAGCCGCAACCCCGCTGGAGTTGTTGTTCGATCTCACCTTCGTGATCGGCTTCGGCATCGCGGCCTCCGAGTTCGCCCACCAACTCGCCGAGGGCCACGTCGGCGCCGGGCTGGCGGCGTTCGTCTTCGCGACGTTCTCCATCTGCTGGGCGTGGATCAACTTCAGCTGGTTTGCCTCCGCCTACGACACCGACGACTGGGTGTATCGGCTGCTGACGATGCTGCAGATGGTCGGCGTCATCATCCTCGCGCTCGGCCTGCCGGAGATGTACGCCTCGGTGGCCGAGGGCGGTCACGTCGAGAACCGGGTGATGGTGGCCGGCTATGTGGTGATGCGAATCGCTCTGGTGGCGCAGTGGTTACGCGCTGCCATGCAGGATCCCAGGCGACGCTCGGCGTGTCTGACCTACGCGACGGTCGTCACCGTGGCGCAGATCGGCTGGATCGCGATGATCCCGGTCAGCACGTCGGTCGCCGCGACGTTCGTCTGGGCGGCCGTCTTGGTGGCGTTCGAGATGTCTGGGCCGCTGCTGGCCGAGCGGCGCATGGGCGGAACGCCGTGGCACGCACATCACATCGCCGAACGCTATTCACTGCTGACCATCATCGCGCTCGGTGAGGGCGTCGTCGGCACCGTCGCCTCGTTGTCGGCGGTCGTCTCGTCACAGGGGTGGAGCGTGGCGGCGGTGCTCGTGGCGGTGGCGGGAACCGGCCTCACGTTCGGCATGTGGTGGGCGTACTTCATCGTGCCGCAATCGCGCGTGCTCGCCGCGAGACGCGATCTGTCGTTCCGGTTCGGCTATCTGCATCTGCTGGTGTTCGCGTCGATCGTGGCGACCGGCGCCGGATTGCACGCGGCCGCGTACTACGTCGAACACCACTCCAAGCTGGACGCGGTCGACACCGTGCTCGCCGTCGCGATCCCGATCGCGGTCTACATCGCGGTCGTCTACCTGCTCTACATGTCCTTGATCCGCACCCGGACCCCGTTCAACCTGTTGCTGCTTCTGCTCAGCGGGGCCGTCCTGGTCGCGGCGGTCGTCCTGGTCAGCAGGGGGATGTCGATGGCCAACGCACTGCTGATCGTGATGTTGGCTCCCGCGGTGAGCGTGATCGGCTACGAAATGCGTGGTTACCGGTATGCAGAAGAGGCCATGGCTGCGCGTTTAGTAGCCGGCGACTCGGGTATGCGCCCGTCCTAGCCGTCCGGAGTCGCGACGGATGTCAGCGGCACCACCGTCTCGCGATAGCGAGTACCTTCAGCGGTTCGGTCAAGAAGCGGCCGCCGCGCGCCAAGGTTTGCCAGACACCGCCGCGGCTCCGGCGGCGTTCGGGTTCGGTTCTCACGAAGGAGCTTTCGATGCCGAAGACGACGCGCAGCGGCACCGCCAAGAAAAGCGAGTTGCCGAGCACGCTGCAGAAGTCCTCCGCCAAAGCCCAGCGCACCTTCGCCAAGGCGCACGATGCCGCCGCCGAGGAGTACGGCGAGGGCGAACGCGCCCACCGGGTGGCCTACAGCGCGCTGAAGCACAGCCATGAGAAGGTCGGCGACCACTGGGAAGCGAAGGACGAGAAGGGCCCATCGGATTCGCGGGCACGCAGTGGCGGTCGGAATCCATCCGGCTCGTCTGCCGAGGGGGTCGACGCCAACGCGTCCAAGAAGCACCTGATGGATGTGGCTCGGCGGCTTGACGTCTCGGGGCGTTCGCGGATGACCAAGGAGCAACTGGTCGACGCGATCAAGAAGGCCAACCGCCGGGTCAGTGCTCGAAACAGGTGACCGCTACCGCGCCCCTGCCGGTGTGGGCGGATGTGGTTCGAAGCCCTCCAACAGATTTCGCTCTTCCTGCAACTGCCGTCGTGCCTTCTTGCGAGTGATGAGAATGCCGACGGTCGCCAACGCCCAGATCGCATACTGGACCGTCCATGCCAGCCGGAAGGACTCGAACGAGTAGCCGCCGACGGCGCCGATCACCAGCCCCATCGCCTGCATCACCAACAGTGACGCCAAGAAACCGCCCATGTTGACCATGCCCTGTGCGGTGCCGAGCGTCGCGCTCGGGTTGAACGTGCGCGCGAAGTCGAAGCCGACCATCGAGCCGGGGCCGCCGACCGAGATGACGACGACCAGCAGCGTGAGCAGCCAGAGTGGAGCCGCGGTCGGCAGCGCCAGCACCACCGTCCAGATCGCGGCGTTGCTCGCGATGATCACCAGCACGAGGCGTGACCGCCGGTGCGGCCGACGTCCGGTGAAGATTCCGATCACGACGCCCGCGGCGATGGCGGCGACGACCGACAGGCTCAGCAGTGTTCCTGCGACGTGAACCGGAAGGCCCTGTCCGACGGTCAGATAGGGCAGCCCCCACATCAGCGCGAAGACGGTGACCGAGAACTGGGTGCCCATGTGGGTGAAGAAGCCGAGCCGGGTGCCCGGCCGCAGCCACACGGTCTTGACGCCGGCCCACACCTCGCTGATCGAGCTCGACGGCGGGTCGACGACGTTCCCGTTGGGCGTGTTCTTGACCAACGCGAGCGTCAGCGCGATGGACACGACGCCGAGTGCCACCACCGACAGGTACGCCGTCGTCCAGCCGTTGCCCGCGAGCAGCGCCAGGAAGGGGACTGCCGAGAGCACCTGGCCCAGTTGGCCGCAGATACCCGTCAGCTGTGTCACCAGGGGCACCTGTTTGGGCCGGAACCAGTGCGGCACCAGGCGGAGTACTGAGATGAAGGTAACCGCGTCGCCCAGGCCGACCACCGCGCGCGCGGCGATCGCCATGGGCAACGACTCGGTGAATGCCAGGGTCAGTTGGCCTGCGGCCATCACCGCCGCACCGGAGACGATCAGAGCCTTGGAGCCGAATCGGTCGAGCAGTAGGCCCGCGGGCACCTGTGCGCCGGCGTAGACCACGATCTGCAGGACGACGAACGACGACAACACGCCGGGACTGGCGGTGAACCGGTCGCCCGCCTCGAGGCCGGAGACACCGAGGGTGGTGCGGTCGAGGACGGCAACGATGTAGGCCAAGAGTCCGGTGGCCCACACGATCCACGGACGCACGCGAACACCCTCCACCCGATGACCTCGTCTTGATGACAGACCTGTCCATGGTCGCGTAGCGCGCCGTGAATACGCCAATTCATTGCTGGTGAGATCACTCACCGGCGGACCGGGAATAGCGGCACCGGCCTGGTAAGGAGTTGGCTGAAATTGCATCACAGCGTAGTGATCTAGATCACTGTAGCTGAATAGCAGCAGATGGTATGGCCTTGTGTCGCCACCAGTCGTTCGGAAACTGAAGGTACCGGTTATTCGCTCACGATCGGCTTTTGGGTATTACAGTGTGCGAATGCGAGGTTGTCGCGCACGCCGACGTCTGGTGGACGGGCTTGGCTGAGTACCGGCTGGACGACCTCGCGCGGATCTCGGGCGTCAGCCCGCGCAATATCCGCGCCTACCGTGAACGCGGTTTGCTCGACGCGCCGCGGCGGCAGGGGCGGTCGGCGTACTACGACGACTACCACCTGTCCCAGTTGCATACGATCAATCAACTGCTCCGCAAGGGATTCAACAGCGCGCACATCGCCGAGTTCTTCGCCCGCATGCGCGAGGGTCACGACCTCGCCGCCATCCTCGGCGTTCAGCAGGCCATCCTCGGCGGCAGGCGAGACGACACCGTTTCCGCGGTTTCCGCGCCGGTCGCCATCGATCTCGACCCCGAATCCGACGAAGCGCAGCGACTGCTGGCGTGCGGGCTCGTCGAACTCAGCCAGGATTCACTGTCGTTCGTCCATCCGACGATCGCCGAAATCCTCACGCGCACAACCGATCAGCAGTCTTACGTCCAGATGATATTGCGGGTGGTGGATTCCACCGCCGGGACGATCGACGAGCTCGCGGCCGTCCTGGTTGCCGCCATCGAGGAAGCGGTCGCCGCGCGCTACGGTGCGGGGTACGTGCCCAAGCAGGATGAGACGGACGAAGTCACCGCGCTCATCTCCGACTATCGCGATCTCGGGATGGCCGTGGTCACCCACGAACTCGACAAGGCACTGCAACGGCACATGGTCTCGGCGGTGTCGGACTACACCGCAGGCATCGCAACCCGCGGCACGTGGAAGCCGGCGGATCGCTGACTCAGACCCGCGTCGTCGCGGGGTCACCGCCGAAGCGCTGGGCCAGCCATACCGGGATGACCGCAACGAGCGTCAACGCCGCTGCGACGACGTTGATGACGGGAGCCTGGTTGGGGCGGAAGAGGTTGCCGAAGATCCAGATCGGCAACGTCTGAACCGTCGGACCCGCGGTGAACGTCGTCACCACGATCTCGTCGAAGCTGAGCGCGAACGCGAGGATCGCACCGGCGACGAGCGCGCCGCGCATCATCGGGAACGTGACGTAACGGAACGTCTGCCACGGCGACGCGCCGAGATCAGCGGAGGCGTCCTCGAGGCCGACACCGAGCCTGCGCAGTCTCGCCTGGGTGTTGTTGAACACGATGACGATGCAGAACGTCGCGTGCCCGACGATCACGGTCGCCAGGCCCAGCGTGACGCCCAGCGCCGAGGTGAAGGTCGCGTTCAAGGCGATGCCGGTGACGATGCCGGGCAACGTGATGGGCAGCACCACGAGCAGGCTGACCACCTCGCGTCCGAAGAAACGGTAGCGCTGCACCGCGAAGGCGGCCATGGTGCCGAGCACCAACGCGATCGCCGTTGCCGCGAGTCCGACCACCACCGAATTCGCAAGCGATTTCCACATGCCCTCGCTGTGCCAGGCGGTCACCCACCACCGGGTGGTGAAACCGGTCGGGGGGAACGCAAAGGTCCGCGACGTGTTGAACGCGTTGACGAGCACCAGCGCCAACGGGACGTAGAGGAAGAGCAGGATCAACACGGTCCAGCCTCTGACCGCCCGCCGGGCACCACTCGAGAGCATCAGACGTTCTCCAGCGCGCCGGTACGGCGCATCGCGAGCAGGTACAGGATGATCGCCGCAAGCGGAATGATCGACAGCGCGGCGGCGAGCGGTTGGTTGTTCGCGGTCACCAGCTGGCCGTAGATGACGTTGCCGAGCAGTTGCGTCTTGCCGCCGACGATCGTCACTGCGATGTAGTCACCCAACGACAGCGAGAAGGTGAAGATGGAGCCTGCAGCGATCCCGGGAAAAATCAACGGGGCCATCACCATTCGCACCGTCGACAAGTCGGAAGCGCCGAGATCGGAGCTCGCGTCGATCAGCGAGTCGGGTACCCGGTCGAATGCCGCGAACACCGGGATGATCATGTATGGCAGCCATAGATACGTCAGCGTGATCACCGTCGCCGCAAGGCCGTAACCCGGGGTGTATCCGCCCGCCCAGGCCAGCGGACCCTCGGGGGAGAGGAGCATGCGCCACGCGTACGCCTTCACCAGATAGCTGGCCCACAGCGGGGTCGTGACCGCGATCACCAGCAGCACCCGCATCTGCGGCGACGCCACCTTCGCCATGTAGAGCGCCAACGGCACCGCGAGCACGATGCAGATCACCGTCACCGCCAGTGCGACACCGATGGTGCGCAACGTCGTGACCCTGAACACCGAGTCGGTGAACGCCGTCACGATGTTGTGGGTGGTGAACTTGTGCACCACCTTGCCGGTGAAGCTGTTGGTGCCCCAGAACGCCGAGACCAGCAGCACCCCAAGCGATCCCAGGTAGGCCAGTACCAGCCAGGCCATCGGCGGGATCAGGAGGAATGCCAGCGCGATCCTGCGCCTCGCGGGTAACGAGACCGCTGAGCTTGTCGGCTCCTCGCGCAGGCGTACCCCAGCGGGAGGTACACCCACGTCGGTGCTTTCCACTACCCCTTGATCTGCTGCCACTTGGTGACCCACTCGTCGTAGGTCGTGCAGTTGTCGCCGCTGCCGTCGACACACTGCTTCTGCGGCGTCGTCCAGTAATGAATCTGAGCGGCGTAATCAGAGTCGGTGGCGTGGAAGATGTCGCAGAAGTCCTTCTCGGTGGTGTGCTCGCATGCCTTCGTCTGCGCCGGCGCCTCGCCGAAGTACTCCGCGACCTGCGCGTTGACCTCCGGCGAGGTGATCCAATCCATCCACTTGTACATGCAATTGGGGTGCGCGGCCTTCGACGAGATCATCCACGTGTCTGACCATCCGGTGGCACCCTCCTTCGGCAGCACGGTGTTGACCTGGACCTTGTTGTCGGTGCCGATCAGGTTCGCGATCACCTGCCACGTGGTGCCGATGACCGACGTGCCGGACTCGAAGGCCTGCACCTCCTTGGTGTAATCCGACCAGTACTCGCCGATGTTCTCGCGCTGCTGCTTGAGCAGTTCCGTCGCCGCGTCGAGTTGCTCGGCGGTGAGCGAGTAGGGGTCTTTGATGCCCAGGTCCGGCTTGGTCTTCGACAGGTAGAGCGCCGCGTCGGCGATGTAGATGGGGGAGTCGTAGGCGGTCACCTTGCCCTTGTACTTGTCGGCATTGTCGAAGACGGCGCCCCAGGAATTCGGTGCGTCGCGCACGACGTCGAGGTTGTACATCAGCAGGTTGGCGCCCCAGCCGTGGGGCACGCCGTACATCTGGCCGTCGACGGAGTTCCACGACTTGTCCTTGAGGAAGTCGGAGATCGTCGCGTAGTTGGGCACGAGGTCGGTGTTGACCGGTGCGACATCGCCCGCATAGATCAATCGCAGCGTCGCGTCGCCTGAAGCGGAGACGCCGTCGTACTGGCCGGTGCGCATCAACTGGACCATCTCGTCGGATGTGTTGCCGAGCTTGACGTTCACCTGGCAGCCGGTGTTCTTCTCGAAGGGGGTGACCCAGTCGACGGTCTTGTCGTTGGAACCGTCTTCGGCGTAGCCGGCCCACGCGATCAGGTTCAGTTGACCTTCGCCGTCGCCGAGGGATTTCATCGCCTCCATCTTCGGCGGCGATTCGCCCGACCCACCGGAGTCCTCGGAGCTCGAGCACCCGACGATCAGCGCCGCACAGGCGCCGAGGACCAGACCTATCCGGACGGTTGCTTTCATGGCTACTCCTCGTTCGACAGTTGATGAAGTGCTTTTTCGGGCCACGCCAAAGTGATTGGGGTGCCGTGCTGCAGGTCTGACGGAAGCCAGGTGCTCGCGGTGAGAACGGTTGCGGTGAGCGTGACACCGTCCGCGGTCGTGGCGGCGATCTTTGTGGTGGGACCCGCGTAGATCACCTCGAGCACCGTGGCGTCGACTGTTCGGACGCCTTGCACGGGGTCGGTCCCCCGGGCGAACACCGCAATGCGTTCGGGTCGCACGACGAAGGTGCCGGGCCGGCCGACGAGGGCTTCTGCCGCCGATCCGTCGAGCACGTTGGATGTTCCGACGAAGTCGGCGACGAACCGGTTGGCGGGGCTCTCGTAGACGTCGCGCGCCTTGCCCACCTGTTCGATGCGACCGTTGTTGAACACCGCGAGACGGTCACACAGCGTCAGAGCCTCGTCCTGGTCGTGGGTCACGATCACGAACGTGATCCCGACCTCGCGCTGAATTTCCTTGAGCTCGATCTGCATCTGCTCGCGAAGTTTGAGATCCAGTGCGCCGAGCGGTTCGTCGAGCAGTAGCACCCGCGGTCGCCCGACGAGCGCGCGCGCCAACGCGACCCGCTGGCGCTGGCCGCCCGACAACTGCGCGGGCTTGCGGGATGCCTCGGTCGTCAGCCGGACCATGTCGAGTGCGTCGGAGGTGCGCCTGCGGCGTTCGTCGCGTGGCACGCCCTTGACCTTCAGGCCGTATTCGACGTTCTGGGCGACGGTCATGTGGGGGAACAGTGCGTATTCCTGAAAGACGGTGTTGACGTCGCGACTCCGCGCAGGCAGCGCGGTGACGTCGACCCCGCCGAGGCGGATCGCTCCCGCGGTCGGCTGCTCGAAACCGGCGATCATCCGCAGCACCGTGGTCTTGCCCGATCCGGACGGACCGAGGATCGCGAACAGTTCGCCGTCGCCGACGGTCAGGTCGGCGCCCTCAACGGCGACCACTCGATGGCCTCTGCCGATCTTGCTCCTCGCGTGCGCGGCGTCACCGAACTCCTTGCGGACACCGACCAACTCGATCTGCGGCTCGTCAGCGGTGGCGGAATCCGCGCGCCGCTGCGCGCTGGCCATCCCCGAGGTCACTGGCAGATCCTACGAATCTCGCGGTCAAACCGCAGCGCAGTTGCGATTTCGGCGTGATTACCGGCGCTGAGCGCGGTGTGGTGTCTCGGGACATCGCTGACACTTATGTCTCGGGACATCGCTGACAGTCATGATGCCGGTTTGGGCTCGCGGGTGCGGTAGGTGCGGGTGGTTTTGTCGCCGCGTTGATAGCTGCGGGTTGG
>JAEZKH010000179.1 GCA_023415515.1 Actinomycetes bacterium | reverse complement strand
TGCGACGCCATCGCCTCCAGCGGGGGCAGTCCGACGCCTTCGTGCAGCGAGGGCATCACCAACAGGTCCGCACCGGCAACGAGCGCCCGCAGTGCGGGGAAATCGAGTCGTCCACTGACCACAACACGATCAGGGCTGCGCGAGGCGAGGGCGTCCACCCGGCCGTCGACGGTGCGCACCGATTCACCACCGCCGGCGATCACCAGCTTATGCGGAATCGTGGGCAACACCTGCTCGAATGCTTCGAGTAACACTGTCAAGTTCTTGTGCCACTTGGCATAACCGACATAGACCAGATACGGGGCCGGAACCGGTGACAGAGCCGAGTCGACGGGAGTGAACCAGACATCGTCAAGTCCCAGCGGGGTCACCAGCACCCGCGCGGAAGGCCGGGCAGCGAGCAGGGTCTTGGCCGTCGAATACGACGGGGTGAAGATCTTCGTCGCCCGCCGCGCATCCAGGGTCAACATGGCGCGCGCATACAGCCGCTTGGGCAGCGGCTGGTCGTTGATTCGTCGCGGCATGATGTGCAAGGTGTCGTGGACGGTGACGTAACCGCGAATACGCCGGTTCGATGGGGCGAGCAACGCAAGTGGGTAGGGATAGTGCGGCACCCAGAATGCCCGTGGGCGGGTGACGCTCAGTGCGTTGGCCCATACCTTCTGTTCCCCCATGGTGTACATCGCCGCATCTGCGGGGTCGGCCAGCACAACCCGGGTGGAATCGCGCACCGCCGGGCGGCTACCCGGGTTCGCCAGGACGGCAAGGGACAGACCGTATTTGGCGACGGTGTCCTGCAGGTAGGGCAACTCGGTGGCGATATACGTCCCGACTCCGCTCTGGTTGATGTGTCGCACGTCAAACAACACGTCGACGCCGGCGCCGTCAGTCATCCCGCGCCTCTACTTCAATCGGCCACGCAGGTCCGGTAGCGAGTCGCGGCTCGCCCACGCGCGCTCGAGGCTGGATTCGAGGCTGTGTTGTGGAGCCCAGCCGAACTTCTCCTTGATACGCGAGATGTCCGCGCCCAGGAACGGCCGGTCGACCGCACGCATCCGGTCTTTGCTCTGCCGCACCTCGAACTTCAAGCCCAACACCGAGTGCAGCCGCTCGAGGATCTCGTCCACCGAATACTGTTCGCCACTTGATAGATTCACCGTCTCGCACTCGCCGGGCCCGGGGATGTCCGCGAGTGCGGCCGCGGCGAAACCACCTGCGGCGTCGACGACGTCGATGTAGTCCCGCTTCGGCCAGGTGTTTCCGACCTCGAGAACCTCGGATCCGTTGCGCAACTGATCCATCAGGGCCGGAAGCAGATGCGGGTTGGTCTCCCCCGGCCCGATCACGTTGAACAACCGCACATTGACGGCACTCAACCCACGACTAGCCGCCAGCGACCGGACATAGGCTTCGCCATGCAGCTTGGTGAAACCGTAGATGTCGGCAGGCTCGACGACCGACGTCAACTCCTGGTGCGGCGCCTCGTCGGGCCGGTAGACCGCTCCACTGCTGGCGAACACAAACCGGGTCCCCGGTGCGCACGCGGCGAGCAGATTGACCGTTCCTGCGACATTGGTGGCCACCGCATTCGCCGGATCGTTGTCACACTCCGGGATGTAGTGGATCGCCGCGAGGTGGACGATGATTTCGGGGTTGAAATCCTGGACCGCCTCGGCGGTCGCGACGGCGTCGCGGATGTCCACCCTGCGGAAGGCGAAACCCTCGGGATCACCCTGCAGCCAATCGGGCCTTCCGTATCGCAACAGGTCGATCACCAACACGTCGGCCTGATCGCGCAGAACCCCCACCAGCTCCTTGCCTACGAAACCGGCACCGCCGGTCACCAGAATCCGCATGCGCCGTCCTCCCCCGACCACCGACTCGGCGGTCATCTCGCCGTCACTCCACGTACCCGCTCCTCGAGCGTTCGGGCGATATCCGACCAGTCGAGGGTTCTCGCCGCCCGCAGCCCCGCTTGCGAGAAGCCGTCCCAGCCGGCTTCGGCGGCCAGCAGTGCATCGGCGAAATCCGCCGTCTCGGTGCCGCAGACGACACCCGAACCATACTGCGTCACCACTGCCGTCGAGCCGTTCTCCGGGAAGCCGGCAGTGACGACGGGCAGCCCACTTGCCATCGCCTCGGTGATCACTCGCGGGAACCCTTCACGCTTGCTGGGCATACCCAGAATGGCGGCTCGCGAGAGGAGTTCGATCTTGTTGTCTTCACTGACCGAGCCCAGCACGTAGATGCGGTCCGCGACCGGTGACCGCCGGGCATAGGCTTCGATATCGCCCCTCGACGGCCCGTCACCACCTAGTACCAGGTCGCCGACCAGGCCTCGCTCACTGGCCAGACCGAAGGCGTCGATCAGCAGTTCCAGATTCTTGTGCGGTGCCAGCCTGCCGACGTAGAGCACACCCGATCGATCGGGGCGCGGCTCCGACCGGTACCTCTCGAGCTGGATTCCGCTCGGCAGCACCACGGTCGGTCGCCCCGATGCTTTGCGGATCCCCTCGGCAACGGCCGCACTGATGGCGAAGCTGTAAGCCACCGTGCGCGGCAGCACCGCCTGCAGGGTCCGCAGCAGCGGATCTTCCCGAATCTCGCACCAGTGCAATCCGCTGCGGTCACGCACCCGGCGGGGAAGCGCCGCCGCGTGCATCAGCGGCCATTCGTTGAGGAGGTAGAAGTCGTGCCGCCCCTCGGCGGCCACCCGCCGCACCCGTGCGCTGTACTTGGCGATGTCAGACCAATTCCGCCGCAACGCCTTCACCCGGGGATTCTTGTAGCGTCCCCCGTTGGGATATCGATGTACCCGTACGCCGTTAACCGTCTCCTCGGCGGCCAGTCCGGGTTCGTGAGCTATGCAATAGATGTCGACAGAGTGACCCCGCCGAACCAGCGCTTCGCCGAGCTCGGCGAAAAAGATCTCCTGCCCGCCGATACTGGGCAGGCACAGCTCGGTCAAGAACGCGAACTTCAGCGGCGGGGAAGAAGTCCCGCCGGGGCCGATACCCGCCACCCTCACCCCCACAGTCCGATCCCTCACCCCGAGGGAGCCAATCGTAACGGCGTGGGGTGGGGTGCCGTGCCGGAAACGCCGCTCACTCGCCGTGGGCCTGAATGGCGGTGATCGCGACGGTGTTGACGATGTCCTCGACCAGGGCCCCGCGGGACAGATCGTTGACGGGTTTGTTGAGGCCTTGCAACACCGGGCCGATGGCGATGGCACCCGCGCTGCGCTGCACCGCTTTGTAGGTGTTGTTACCGGTGTTGAGGTCCGGGAAGATCAGCACAGTCGCGCGGCCGGCCACCTCCGAGCCCGGCATCTTGGCGGCTGCGACGGTCGGGTCCACGGCGGCGTCATATTGGATCGGACCCTCCACCAGCAGCTCCGGAGCTCGTTTGCGGACCAACTCGGTTGCTTCCCTGACTTTCTCGACACCACTACCGCTGCCGGAACTGCCCGTGGAGTAGGACAGCATCGCCACCCGCGGATCGATGCCGAACTGCGCGGCGGTGCGTGCGGAG
>JAEZKH010000118.1 GCA_023415515.1 Actinomycetes bacterium | reverse complement strand
TAGAAGCGGCCGCCGCCGCCGAACATTCCGCCGCCGCCGGAACCGCCGAACGAACCGGGCCCCCTGCCGCCCCCTCCGCCGAAGCCGCCGCCGAAACCACCGCGCATTCCGCCGCTCAGGATGTTGCCGATCAGGATGCCGCCGATGACGGCGCCCATGTTGCCTCCGCCACGACCACCACCGTAGGGCCCCATGTAGGAGCGCTGCGCATTCTGCACGTCCGCGTCGGCCAACGTCTGCGCCTGCGCCGCAAGCATCGCGGCGCCGTTGGCGTGGGCAATGGCCTCCGCCGGATCGCTCGACCGGATGTCCTCTGCCGCACCGAGGTGGCGGACCGCCTCGGCAAGCCGGGTGCGCGCCTCCGGGCCGACGATTCCTCGCCGCGTATCGATGTAGTCCGACACCGACCGCACCCGCGATCGGGCGGCGAACAACGCCTCGTCGAGTGCCCGGTTGAGCCGTTCGGCCGCCTCGCGTTGTTCCTCGACGGCAGCCAGCAGCCGGTCCAGATCCGCGTCTGCTTTGGTCAGCTCGGTGAAGGCGCCCAGCGGATCGACGGCTCCGCTCTGTTGGGCGGTGGCCACTGCGGCGGCCGCGGCGTCGCGCGCCTGGGCCAGTTGAGCCGCCTGCGCGACCGAGCCCTGCTGCAGCAGGCTGTCTGCGTGCTTGATTCCGTTCTGAATGTCTTCGATCGCGGCAGGCAGCGTCGCGGCGGCCCGCCGGATGTCGCTGCCCGCGCTGTCGATGGCGTCGAGCAGCGAACCGGCCTGGTGCAGCGCCGACTCCGCCGCGCGAATGCACTCGACCAGCTCCGTTTGGCGGCCGGCCATCGGTCGGTCGCTGAATTCGCGGCCGCGGGTGATGTTCTCGTCTGCGAAGGTCAGCAGTTCCTTGGCCGCATCGACGTTGCCATTCACCGACGCGAGCGCCGCGGCGTTGAAATCCTTGTGCAGCTCGGAGAGCTTCTGCTCTGACGGTGCGAGCCGGGCCGTGATGTCGACGACCTGTTGCCTCATCGTCGTCAATCGTGTCGGCGCGTTGAGGACAAGGTCTCGCAGGTCGGCGAACGCCTCGCTGCGAGCGTCCAACTCCC
Organism: Actinomycetes bacterium; assembly: GCA_023415515.1. Lineage (GTDB taxonomy): Bacteria > Actinomycetota > Actinomycetes > Mycobacteriales > Mycobacteriaceae > Mycobacterium. Next base: position 11,023 of record JAEZKH010000118.1, on the reverse strand, counting down.
GGTCGGCCTTGGCCGCCGCCACCACCACCCGGGTCAGCAGATCACGCCGCTGCGCAGGTGTTTCCGGGATCGCGTCGTCGAGGATCTGACGCACGTTGAACGCTTGCGCCAGTGTCGTTTTCGCGTTGCTCACCGCGTCGACGAATGGTTTCGTCTCCGTCTCGCCGAACTCTTCGATGGCGAGCGCCAATTCGTGCTCGCTGGTCCGAACGGCGTTGTCGACCTCGACGACCATCGCCCTGGACAGGTCATCGAGTGCATCGAGCGAGACGCCGGCCAGCGCCTGCGGGTCTGTGGGGTCGACACGACGCGCCGCTGCGAACTCGGCCTCTCGCCGCTTGCGCCGACGCCGGCGCCGCCACAACATCAGCACGACGACCGCCAGCCCGATCACGGCGAGAGCCACCAGCATGCCGACCAGGGAGATGCCGGTGCCCGAACCGGGCGACTGGTCGAGGCCGTCGGCGGCGGCGACTGCGGCGCCGGCCCAGTCGTTGCGGTGCAACGCCGGCTCGATCTGGTTGCGCCGCAGACTGTCTATCGCGCTTGCGCTCAGCGCGGTAGCGGTGTCGGGAACGAGGAAGGCGTAGGACCGGTCGACAGTGGCGACGGCCAGCAGCGCGTCGAAATCGCCCAGATCGCTGATCCGTCGTGTGGTGTTCGCCCACGACTCGGCCGACTGCCCGGAGAACGAGTCGACGTAGACGACCCACAGCCGGGTCTGGCGACTGGAATACAACGAGTTGATCGCCGAGACGACCTCGCTGCGGCTTGCGCTGTCGAGAACCCCCGCACTGTCGGTGACGTAGTCAGGCAGCCGAAGCGGGGGCTCGGCACTCGACGACGGCGCGACAAGCAGCCCGGCGGCCAGGACGGCGATGACCAGGCTGACCAAGCGGGCGATTCGCATGCTGGCCAATGTAGTGCGCTGGCAGACCGGGACACCCGCCGCGGGCTATGACGCCTGGCAGACTGTCCGACGGTGGCAACGAACAACGACCCATACGACGACTTCGACCGGCAGCGCCTGGTGGTCGAATCACCCAAGGTTGCCGCGTTGCCGGGAACGGACTTCGAACACCGCACCGATTTCGCCCGCGACCGGGCCAGGGTGCTGCACTGCGCAGCGCTGCGACGACTGGCCGACAAGACGCAGGTGGTCGGTCCCCGGCAGGGCGACACCCCGCGCACCCGGCTGACGCATTCGCTCGAGGTTGCGCAGATCGGCAGGGGCATGGCGATCGGACTCGGCTGCGACCCCGATCTCGTCGACCTGGCCGGGTTGGCCCACGACATCGGTCATCCGCCGTACGGGCACAACGGGGAACGGGCGTTGAACGAGATCGCGCAAGCCCACGGAGGTTTCGAGGGCAATGCGCAGAACTTCCGCATCCTGACCAGGCTGGAGCCGAAAGTTCTTGATTCGCAGGGCCGCAGCGCCGGGCTCAACCTGACCCGCGCGGCGCTGGACGCCGTCACCAAGTACCCGTGGCAGCGCAGCCCGCAGCGCGACAAGTTCGGCTTCTACGACGACGACGCGGTCGCCGCCGACTGGATGCGGGACGGCGCGCCGGAACCTCGTCCGTGCCTGGAAGCCCAGGTGATGGACTGGGCCGACGACGTCGCCTACTCCGTGCACGACGTCGAGGACGGCGTGGTGTCGGGGCGGATCGACATGCGCGTGCTCTCCGACGGCGATGCCGCCGCCGAACTGGGCCGACTGGGGGAGTCGCACGGGATGGGCGGTGGCCTGTCAGCCGACGACCTGGTGTCGGCAGCCGTGCGGCTGTCCGAACTGCCCGCGGTCGCTGCGGTCGGCAAATACGACGCGACCCTCGCCGCATCGGTCGAGCTGAAGAACCTGACCAGTGAACTGGTCGGGCGCTTCGCGTCGGCGGCGATCGCTGCCACCAGGGCGGAGGCGGGGCCAGGGTCACTCGTCCGGTACACCGTCGATCTGAGGGTGCCTGAGTTGGTCCGCGCCGAGGTGGCCGTGCTGAAGGTGCTGGCGCTGCAGTTCATCATGTCCGACCCGCGCCATCTGGATCTTCAGGCTCGTCAGCGCGAGCGGATTCATCGCGTGGCGGACCGGTTACTGACGGGCGCGCCCGCCACGCTCGATCCCATCTTTGTGCCCGCATTCAACGCCGCCGCCGATGACGGCGGTCGTCTGCGGGTGGTCATCGACCAGATCGCGTCGTTCACCGAAGGCCGATTGGAGCGGCTCGAAGCGGCTCTAGACTGAGCCGGTGGCGGCGGGCAGGAGCGAGGCGAATCGGGGTCGGGGGAGGATCCCTGATCGCGATATCGCGGCCATCCGCGAACGTGTGCGGATCGAGGACGTGGTCGGAGACTATGTTCAGCTGCGGCGGGCGGGGGCCGACTCGCTCAAGGGGTTGTGCCCGTTCCACGACGAGAAGTCGCCGTCGTTCCATGTGCGGCCCAACCACGGCCACTTCCACTGCTTCGGCTGCGGCGAGGGCGGCGACGTCTACGCGTTCATCCAGAAGATCGAACACGTCAGCTTCGTCGAGGCGGTCGAACTGCTGGCCGACCGGGTCGGCTACACGGTCACCTACACCGGCGCCGCCACCAGCGTGCAGCGCGACAGGGGCAGCCGCAGCCGGTTGCTCGCCGCCAATACCGCGGCCCAGGAGTTCTACGCGGAGCAGCTGAAATCCGACGAGGCCGTACCCGCGCGTCAGTACCTGCTCGATCGCAATTTCGACGCAGAGGCCGCCGCGCAGTTCGGCTGCGGCTTCGCCCCGTCGGGATGGGACACGCTGACGAAGCACTTGCTGCGCAAGGGTTTTGAGTTCAAGGAACTCGAGGCGGCCGGGTTGTCGCGAGAGGGTAAGCGAGGTCCGATCGACCGATTCCACCGCAGGCTGTTGTGGCCGATCCGGGTGTCGAGCGGTGAAGTCATCGGGTTCGGTGCCCGCCGGTTGTTCGACGATGACCAGAACCAGGCGAAGTACGTCAACACCCCCGAAACCGTGCTGTACAAGAAGTCATCGGTGCTCTTCGGGCTCGATCGGGCCAAGCGCGACATCGCCAAGGGGCACCAGGCCGTCGTCGTCGAGGGCTACACCGATGTGATGGCGATGCACCTGGCGGGTGTGACCACCGCCGTCGCCTCCTGCGGCACCGCGTTCGGTGATGAGCATCTCGCGATGCTGCGTCGACTCATGATGGACGACAACTTCTTTCGCGGCGAATTGATCTATGTGTTCGACGGTGACGCTGCCGGCCGGGCCGCAGCGATCAAGGCGTTCGACGGCGAGCAGAACCTGGCGGGACAGTCGTTCGTCGCAGTCGCGGCCGATGGCATGGACCCCTGTGACCTCCGTCTGAAATCCGGCGACGGTGCGCTGCGCGACCTGGTGGCGCGGCGAACCCCGTTGTTCGAGTTCGCGATTCGCACCGCGCTGGTCGAGCACGATCTCGACAACGCCGAGGGCAGGGTGGCGGCGCTGCGCCGCTGCGTGCCCATGGTGGCCCGGATCAAGGACCCGACACTGCGCGACGAGTACGCGCGCCAGCTGGCCGGGTGGGTCGGGTGGGATGATGTGGCTCAGGTGGTGAACCGGGTTCGCGACCACGCCAAGAGCGGCAAGGCTGCCCCTAAGGGAGGTCGGACAGGTCGGCCGCCGAAGACCGCCGCGCCCGCGGTCTCTCGTCCCGACCCGAGAGACCCGACGCTGTGGCCGCAACGGGAGGCGCTCAAGGCGGCGTTGCAGTACGCCGCCATCGCAGGCCCGGTGTTCGACGCCCTGTCTGTCGAGAGCTTCACGCACCCGGGCTACGCCGCGGTCCGCGCCGCCATCACCGCTGCGGGCGGCACATCGGCAGGCGCCAAGGGCGCCGAGTGGATCGAGGCGGTCCGCCAGCAGACCGGCTCCGACGCCGCCGCCAGCCTGGTCACCGAACTGAGCGTGGAATCGATCAGGGTCGAGGACGACGAGAAACTGCCGCGCTATATCGGCGGCGTGCTCGCGCGCCTGCAAGAAGTGGCCGTCGGTCGACAGATCGCCGAGGTGAAAAGCAGGCTTCAGCGCATGTCGCCGGTGGAACAGGGCGACGAGTACCACGCGCTGTTCGGGGACCTGGTCGCGATGGAGGCGTATCGCCGCAGCCTGCTCGAACAGGCAAGTGGCGACGACCTTACTGCGTAACCAGCGGGCACAAGTTATGGTGTAGGCGGTCGGGACCCCTGGTGAAAGGCGAATTCGTGGCTTCGAGAATGACCCGTCGGGTGCTCGCCCTCAGCGCTTTCGCGGCCGCCGTGTCGGCACCGGTCATCGCCGCGACCGTGGTTTCGGCCTCCGAGTCGCAGACCTACCAGGCATATCCGGGGGAGTGCCTCGCGTGGTTCGGCAACCAGGAGGACGGCAAGTGCCTGTCCTACTCCAACGGCACGACCAGCGGCGGCACCCCGTGGGGCATCTTCGGGCCCAACAACTACCAAAACGGCGGCTTGCTGCCGGGTCAGACCTTCACCGGCCCCGTCCGCTAGCGGGCCTATCCGTCGTCGGCGCAGGCCGCGGCGTCAGCACGGTCGTTTCCCCGTCGATCGGCTTCAGCGTCACCATGTCGGGATCCGGTGAGACCCGATTGGCGATCTTGCGGCGTCCCGCTGTGATTACGGCTTTGGCCGCAGGGCTCTCTGTGACCGCGCGATATGTGCCCGCGATCTGCTCATATCGGCGTCGGCCCGCCTTCGTACCCAACACATAGCCGACGGCCAATGCGGCGACATACCCGAACACAGGGCCCCTTCCCAACGACGGTGCGACGATCTCCATCCTGCCTCACGGACGGGGGTGCGCGCCGGGCCGGGAACCTATTGGCGACGCGCCCCACAGGTAGGCTAAAGTCAACCCTCGGTCCACGGCGGAAACCGGCGGGCCGGGCCAATCCCCTGTAGCTCAATTGGCAGAGCATTCGGCTGTTAACCGAAGGGTTGGTGGTTCGAGTCCACCCGGGGGAGCAAGCTTTTGCTCTACAAATCGCGCGTTGGAAGGCCCGAGGCATCTCAACGGCGCGCCTGAGATGTTTTTGCGTCCGCAAGGGCGGTGAAACTGTTGGTGCAGAACCGGAAATTTCACCCGTGATCCGGGTCGACAATGTCTACGGCGGCGAACGGTCTGACTGATCCGGAGCTGCGCTCGTGCGGTTCCGCAGGACCGGCCACTCCACTCGCGGCCGGAATATCGGATGCCCACGAAGGGGGTTTCACAGTGTCCGAGCAGGAAAACAAGGAACTCATCGAGAAGGGTTACGCGGCGTTCTCTTCCGGTGATATGCAAACGGTGATGGATTTGTTCGACGATGACATCGAATGGATTCAGCCGGGGCGCAGTGCCATCAGCGGCACATTCCACGGCAAGACCGAGGTCATGGAGTTCATGAGTCGGCTGGCCGAAAAGGCGCCGACGGTGAGGGTCAAGAGGCTCATCGCAGAAGGCGACACTGTAGTGGCCATCACCGATGTGACCGTCGATGGTGAAACAGGCGAGGACGCAGACGTATTCACCGTCCGTGACGGAAAGGCCGTGCGGATGGAAGCACACGGTGATACGGCGTTGATCGAACGTGTCTACGGGAAGAAGGAACTCGCGGCCGGCTGAGCGGTCGCACCTGCAGTCCCGAGCAGGCGTCATCGTTGGATGGCGCCTGCTTGCTTATGTCAAATACAAGCTCTCGCAGAGCTTTTCAGCTGTGAAGTTGCTGTGTGACAAGCCACATAATGCGCAGGCGTTTTACATAGAGTAGCAATGTAGTTACATCCCGGAAACATGTGGAGGGCAGGACATGTGTGGAATCACCGGCTGGGTGGGCTACTCGCGAGATCTTCGTCAGGAGCGACGCACGCTCGACGCGATGACCAAGACCATGGCGTGCCGAGGACCTGACGCGTCGGGTACCTGGATCGATCGGCACGCGGCCCTGGGCCACCGCAGGCTCGCGGTCATCGACCTGCCGGGCGGCGCCCAACCGATGTCGATCCCGACTCCCAACGGCGACGTGGCGATGGTCTACAGCGGTGAGGCTTACAACTTCACGGAGCTTCGCAGCGAATTGGAGTCAGCAGGTCACCGGTTCACCACCTCGAGCGACACCGAGGTCGTGCTTCGGGGCTACCTCCAGTGGGGCGACGCCGTTGCCGACCGCCTCAACGGTATGTACGCATTCGCCATCTGGGACGCCCGCGACCGCAAGCTGGTGATGATCCGCGACCGGATGGGCATCAAGCCGTTCTACTTCTACCGCACCTCCGACGGCGTGCTGTTCGGCTCGGAGCCCAAGGCGATCCTGGCAAACCCGATCGCCAAGCGAGTCGTCGGCATCGAAGGTCTTCGCGAGCTGTTCGCGCCCGTCAAGACGCCGAAGCAGGCGATCTGGGACGGGATGGCCGAGGTCGAACCCGGCACGATCGTGACCGTCGACCACAACGGAATCCGCGAGCGCACCTACTGGCGCCTGGAGTCGAAGCTGCACACCGAGGACCGCGAAACGACGGTGTCACGGGTGCGTGAACTCCTCGACGACATCGTCCGCCGCCAACTGGTCGCCGACGTGCCCGAGTGCGTGCTGTTGTCCGGCGGCCTCGACTCCAGCGCGATCACCGCACTGTCCGCGCGTGAACTGAGCGAACCCGTGCGGACCTTCGCAGTGGACTTCGTCGATCAGGCGGAGAACTTCACGCCCGATGAGATGCGACAGACCATGGACACGCCGTACGTCCACGACGTCGCCAAACACGTCGGGTCCGACCACACCGATATCGTGCTCGACCACAATCAGCTGGCCAACCTCGAGATTCGGCGCAAGGTGGTCGGGGCGCGGGACCTCCCCATGGGGCTCGGTGATATGGACGCCTCGCTCTACCTGTTGTTCAAGGCCATCCGTCAGCAGTCGACGGTGGCACTGTCCGGCGAGTCGGCCGACGAGATCTTCGGCGGTTACCGGCAGTTCCACGATCCAAGGATTCAGCAGCTCGACGCCTTCCCGTGGATCGCGGCGGGCATGGGCCCCATCGACACCAGCGACGAAATGCTCACGCCTGCTTTGCGTTCCGTTATCGATCTCGACGGTTTCATGAACGACCGCTACCGCGAAGCGGTCACGGAAGTCGGCAGGGTCGAGGGCGAAGACGACTTCACCCACCGCATGCGGGTGATGAGCTACCTGCACCTGACCCGATTCGTGCGGATCCTGCTGGACCGGAAGGACAGGATGAGCATGGCGGTCGGGCTGGAGGTTCGCGTGCCCTTCTGCGACCACCGGCTCGTCGAGTACGTCTACAACACCCCGTGGTCGCTGAAAACCTACGACGGCAGGGAGAAAAGCCTGTTGCGGGGCGCGGCTCGCGATGTGTTGCCCGAGTCGGTGGCCAATCGGGTCAAGAGCCCGTATCCATCGACGGCGGATCCCCAGTACGGCGCCGCCTTGCAGGCCCAGGCCAAGGATCTGTACGGCTCCGCCGACGACATGCTGTTCACCATCATCGATCCGACGAAGCTCGACCACCTCATCGGAGTCGACCCGCAGAACATGCAGTCGATCGAACGAATCCGCCTCGAACGGGTGCTCGATCTCGCGGTGTGGATCGACATGTACAAACCGACTGTGGCGTTCTGATCGAGTGGCCGCTCCGGCGGTCAGCATCCGTAAGCTCGGGGCATGCGACATCTCCGCCCGCTTGCGGCCCTGCTGTTCGTCGGACTGTTCGCCGTCGGATGCGGATGGAGCCCATCGGGCCCGGCGCCGACGAGCACACAGGCCTGCGGGCCGGCCGACGCACCGACCCCCGAGACCGTGCAGCAGGCGATCGACGCGCTGCCGCAGGCGCAGTGGAAAGAGACCGCACGCGACAACACACCCGACTGCCGACTTCACTGGGTGGTGGTGACGGCGGGGGAGGCGTCGGACAGCCCGATGCAGGTGCTCTTCTTCGACCGCAACAACCCGCTCGGTCCTGCCACCCCTGATCCGCGCCCGTACATCAATGTCATCTCGAGCGGCAACGAGGTCGCCGAGGTGCAGTATCAGTGGCGGCAGGGCCAGGATCCGGCCTGCTGTCCGACGGGCATCGGCACGGTCCGGTTCAAGGTCGGCGACGACGGCAGGCTCGAAGCGCTCGACCCGATCCCGAACGCGTAGCCACACTCCGCGGACGCTGCCGCCGTCGACTATTCGGGTTCGATGGTGCCCGAGCTGGTCGCGTCCTTCTCTTCGTGCTCGTCGGCATCGGGGATGTTCTCCGGATGCAGCATCTCGGCGTAGCGCAGCTGCTCGGGGATGCCGAATCCGTCGACCAGCAGCTCGGCGTACGGCCGCAGGTTGCGGCAGCGTTCGTTGACACCGCGGGTGACGGCCTTGGCGCGTTCGGTGGACAGGAACCGGTGTTCCATGAACCACGCCCTGTCCTGTTCGATCACCGACAGCGCGTACAGATCGCACACCATGTTGAGGATCTTGCGGGCCTCGTCGTCTTCGCAGGCGTCGATGCCTGCAACGAACGCCTCCAGTGTGATGCGCTCGATGTGCGCCCGCGCGGTGTGCAGCACGTGATCCTGCACCGAGTTGAACGCATCGAACGCGCTCATCTCCTTGGACTTGCCCTGCAGGCGGCGGGCCACGGTGGCCAGCATGTACTGCTCGCGGTCCTCGAACATCTGCACCTGGGTGCCGCGGTTGAAGAGGCTGCCCTCCTCCTCGTTGTCCTGCCGCGTGTCGAGAATGGTCTGCATGATCGTCTCTGCCGCAGTGCGTTTGAGTACCCGCTCGCCGGCGAAATTGGCGGCGAACTTCACCCACTCCACCGGGCTCATGCTCTTGATGTCGTCGGCATAGGCGGTGAGCAGCTCCTTGGCGACCAGCTGGGTCAGCACGTGGTTGTCGCCTTCGAACGTGGTGAAGACATCGGTGTCGGCCTTCAGCGCGATCAACCTGTTCTCCGCGAGATAGCCTGCGCCGCCGCACGCTTCGCGTGCCTCCTGAATCGCACGGGTGGCGTGCCAGGTGTTGGCGGCCTTCAGGCCCGCCGCCCGTGACTCCAGTTCGCGCTGCTCCTCGGCGTCGGGGTCGTCGCTGGTCTGCAGTTCGTGGCACTTGGCGACGAGTTCGTTCTGGGCGAACTGCAGTGCATACGACTTGGCGATCAGTGGGAAGAGCCGTCGCTGATGCACCAGATAATCCATGATCAAGACCTCATGGTCGTCGCCGGGCGCTTCGAACTGTCTGCGCTGCAACGCATACCGAGTCGCGATATCCAGCGCGACGCGGGCCGCGGCGCCCGCGCTGCCGCCCACGGTGACCCGGCCGCGGATGAGCGTGCCGAGCATCGTGAAGAATCGACGGCCGGGATTCTCGATCGGCGAGGTGTAGGTTCCGTCCTCAGCGACGTCGGCGTATTTGTTGAGCAGATTCTCGCGCGGGATGCGGACCTGGTCGAACTGGATCCGGCCGTTGTCCACGCCGGGCAGGCCGCCCTTGTAGTGGCAGTCCGAAGTCGTCACACCCGGCAGATCGTTGCCTTCGTCGTCGCGGATCGGGACCACGAAGCAGTGCACGCCGTGGCCCTCGCCGTCGGGAGTGATCAACTGCGCGAACACCGCAGCGACACGGGCGGTTTCGGCCGCTCCGCCGATGTAGTCCTTGCGCGAGGTCCTGGTCGGGGAGTCGATGACGAACTCCTGCGTCGCCGGGTCATACGTCGCGGTGGTCTCCAGCGCCTGCACGTCGCTGCCGTGGCCCGTCTCTGTCATCGCGAAGCAGCCCAGGAGGTCCAGGTCGATGGTTTTCTTGACGTAGGCCTCGTGATGCCGCTCGGTGCCGAGATTTTCGATCGCCCCGCCGAAGAGACCCCACTGCACGCCGGCCTTCACCATCAGCGAAAGATCCGACATCGCCAACATCTCGATCTGGCTGATCGCGGCGCCGACGTCGCCGTTGCCGCCGCTCTCCTTTTTGAACCCGTCTTCCGCCGCGCCCCGGGCGGCCATGATCTTGAGCTGCTCTGCCACCTTCGTCCGGGCGATGACCGTGTTGGGGGTGTAATGCGGCTTGAAGATCTCCGTCGAGAGGTCCTCCCGCATTTTGTTCTTCACATCGCGCCAGCGGCCGTCGAGCGTGTTGCGTAGATGCTCCGCAGTGGTGGTCATACCCCTGACGGTAGCCCGTCGGCGCGGCATGGAAACTGTGACTTGGCAAACGTCGGCAAACATGGCTGGACCTGGCAGAACCTGTGGCGTTGAATCTGATGTCATGGTCAAGTCGAACGACGGCTCGCTATCGCCGACGGGGATGCCCCATGTCGGCGGACACCGTCACTCGGACGTCACGGGAGGTTGGCTGCGAGCGGCGACCTTCGGAGCGATGGACGGTCTGGTCAGCAACACGGCGCTGATCGCGGGCGTAGCCGCCGCTGCAAGCGCCCAAACCGTCGTCATCAGTGGTGTCGCGGGCCTGCTTTCCGGCGCGTTCTCGATGGCGCTGGGGGAGTACACGTCGGTCACCACGGCCAACGAGCAGATCGACTCCGAAGTCCGAGTGGAGCGGCGAGCGTTCGAGAGTCACCCGACCGCGGAGCGCGCCGAATTGGTAACAATGCTGGTGAAGCTTGGGATGACCCGCGAAACCGCTGCCAAGGCCACCGAAGAGATCCATCGCGACGAGAATCGGGCGGTCAACTTCCACCTGGTTCAAGAGCTGGGGGTCAACCCCGATGAGAGGCCGTCGCCGTGGGTCGCCGCGATCTCGTCGTTCGCCATGTTCGCGATCGGTGCGATCGTGCCGCTGATCCCGTATTTGTTGGGCTTCGAATCGTTGTGGGTGGGGCTGACCTGCGGCGGGGTCGGCCTGGCGATCGCGGGTGCGGTGGCCGCCAAGTTCACGATCAGGCCGATGTGGTGGGCATCGCTGCGGCAGGTCCTGTTCGGCGGCATCGCGATCGGGGCGACATACCTGGCGGGCACCCTGGTCGACGCGCTGTTGTAGCGATTTCGGCGTGAAAACC
>JAEZKH010000509.1 GCA_023415515.1 Actinomycetes bacterium | reverse complement strand
GTGGGCCGCCGGGGCCGCGGAAGTCGCCTGGTGGTGGGCCGCCGGGTCCGCGGTCACCGGGCGGGCCGCCGGGGCCGCCGCCGGGACCGCATTGCACGCCGGGTGGACACGGGGGTGCGGCGTTGGCTGTGCCGGACGCCAGCGCGATCCCTGCGCCGCCGATGACGCAGCCGATCGTCGCCGTGGCGATGACTCGATTGATATGCATACCGGGTTTTTTCCCCTCGATCGTCGCCCCAACCCGAGTTCGACAGTAGGAACGCCGGTTAAGAGCGAGCTTGGGAGCCGATATCAATCCGCTGTACACCCGACGGTGCCGCCGACGGCGCCGGCGAGAAACGAGAGGGCCTCAGCAGCAGCGCGACTGCGGATTCCTCTCGGTGGCGTCATGGCGCATCCGCCAATACTCGCGCTCGGACATCACCGGTTCTCCCGGATGCGCGCGCCCGCAGTGCTCGACGTAGCGCCGATAGTGGTTGTCTCCCATCAATGTGGCGCAGTACCAACCGATTTGGCGGATGACGCCGGTAGCGCTTCCCATTGCTTTGCCACCTCCCGTTCCGCTTTCGTAGGGATGAGCCCGGATGGAGCGAATATCCGCGACGGCACCGGCTCGTCCTCGGTCAGCGGGCTGCCCTGGCCACGGATCGCCCGCACCGCGACGATCACGCCCGCAACGAACACGATGAGCACCAGCACAGCGAACATGATCGACAGCGAACCCTGGATGAATGTGTTGCGCACGATCTTGTCGACGTCGGCGGGCGTCTTGGCGGTGAGACAGAGTTCGCCGGCGTCCTGTGCTGCCTTGCAGAGGCTGTGCTGCTTCCAGTAACCGAGCTTGGGGTCGGCGGAGAAGATCTTCTGCCAGGATGCGGTCATCGTCACGATGAGGTCCCAGAACAACGGAAGTGCCGGTATCCAAGCCCAATTCAGCAGTCCGCGTTTGATCACCACGACAGTGACGACAGTCAGGGCGATGGCGGCCAGCAGCTGATTTGCAATGCCGAACAACGGGAAAAGCGTGTTGATGCCGCCGAGCGGATCGGTGACACCCATCAGCAGGATGCCGCCCCACGCGGCTACGACGACGACGCTGCAGGCCCACGCGCCGACACGCCAACTCGGGTCCTTCAGCTTCCGCAATGGTCCGCCGAGATTGCTCAACCCGTCCGACAGCATGAACCGGGCGACCCGGGTGCCCGCGTCGACGGTGGTCAGGATGAACAACGCCTCAAACATGATCGCGAAGTGATACCAGAACGCTTTCAACGCAGTTCCGCCGAAAACCTGGTGAAGTACCTCGGCCATACCGATCGCCAAAGTGGGGGCGCCGCCGGTGCGCGACACGATCGACTGTTCGCCGACATCCTCGGCCGCCTGTGTGAGTTGCTCGGGTGTGATCGGCGCCCCGGACAGCCCGAGTCCGTTGACGTATTCGGCCGCAGTGGCCGCTGTCGTCCCGGTTTGTGCTGCGGGCGCGTTCATCGCGAAGTACAGATGCTGGTTGATTATCGCGGCGGTGATGAGCGCCATGATGCCGACGAACGACTCGGTCAGCATGCCGCCGTAGCCGATCAACCTCATCTGGCTTTCCTTCTCCAGCAGTTTCGGCGTGGTGCCTGAGGAGATCAATGCGTGAAAGCCGGACAGCGCCCCGCAGGCGATCGTGATGAACAGGAACGGGAACAGCGATCCGGCGAACACCGGACCGGTGCCCTTGCTGGCGAACTGCGAGATCGCGGGAGCCTCCATGACCGGCCGCGCGAGCAAAATGCCGATCGCGAGCAGCGCGATGGTGCCGACCTTCATGAACGTCGACAGGTAGTCGCGGGGGGCCAACAGCAGCCACACCGGCAGCACCGACGCCGCGAAGCCGTAGATGATGATGCACCACGACAGGGTCACCTTCGACAGCGTGAACCAGTCAGCGCCCCAGGATGTTTCGGCCACCCAGCCGCCGGAGATCACCGCGAGCAGCAGCAGTGCGACGCCGATGAGCGACACCTCCGAGACCCGGCCGGGTCGGAGGAACCGCAGATACAACCCCATGAAGATGGCGATAGGGATCGTCATCGCGATCGAGAAGACGCCCCAAGGGCTCTCGGCGAGTGCACCGACGACGACGAGCGCCAGCACGGCGAGCAATATCACCATGATGACGAGCACGCCGACGATGGCGGCGACGCCGCCGATCGTGCCGAGTTCGTCGCGGGCCATCTGGCCCAGCGAGCGGCCGCGTCGGCGGGTCGAGATGGCCAGCACCAGATAGTCCTGAACGCACCCGGCGACGACGGCGCCGATGATGATCCAGATGGTGCCAGGCAGGAACCCCATCTGCATGGCCAAAACCGGTCCCACCAGTGGACCTGCCCCGGCGATAGCCGCGAAGTGGTGGCCGAACAGAACCCGGCGGTCGGTCGGCATGTAGTCGGTGGCGTTCTCGTAAAGCTCTGCAGGAGTTGCGTCGTCGTCGCGCGGCTTGACGATCTTCATTTCGATCAGCCGGGCGTAGAACCGGAACCCGATGACATAGGTGCAGATCGCGGCGATGACGAACCACACCGCGTTCACCGTTTCGCCGCGGAAGAAGGCGATGACCGCCCATGCCACCGCCCCGACGATCGCGATGATCCCGAAGACGATCTTGTGGCGCGTGGTGATCGGCGACCGGTCGATGATGGCCACCGGCGGCAGATCCCGATCGGTGCGGATGTAGGTGATGTCGCCGTCGGTCTCCTCGAAACGATCCGTCGACGGTGCGCTGGCTGAAGCCACGGTGTGTCCCCTCGATCACAGCGGAGTGTGAGTGCTCTTGGATCCTTCCAAAGGCTGTGCGCCGGCATAAAGGATTGCGGCGAACGCGCCGAAATTATTGTTATCGACGCTCGTAGAACTGCCGGACGGTCTCGATGGTGTCGGCCTCCGCAGGGCCCTTGTCGTCGCGGTAGCGCAGCACCCGGGCGAACCGGAGTGCCATTCCGCCGGGATACCGGGACGACGTCTGCACACCGTCGAATGCGATCTCCACCACCTGCTCGGGTCGTACCTTGACCACCCAGCCGTCGGTGGGTCCGTCGGCCAGCTCGGTGAACCGATCGGTCTGCCAGTCCAGCATCGCGTCGGTCATGCCCTTGAACGTCTTGCCCAGCATGACGAAACCACCGGTCGCGGGGTCGCGCGCACCGAGGTGGATGTTGGACAGCTTTCCGGTGCGCCGCCCGGAGCCCCATTCGACGGCGAGGACGACGAGGTCGAGCGTGTGCACCGGTTTCACCTTCAGCCAGCCCGCACCACGCCTGCCCGCCTCGTAGGGGGCGACAGGCGATTTCGCCATCACGCCTTCATGGCCCGCGGCGAGTGTCGTGTCGAGGAACCGGCCGGCCTCGTCGACGTCGGATGTCCTGCGCCGATCGACGCGCTGGTCGGGCGGCACGATGGCGTCCAAGGCCGCCAACCGGTCGCGGGTGGGTTCGTCGAGCAGGTCGACGCCGTCGAGGTGCAGGACGTCGAAGAAGAACACCGAGAGCGGCTGCGCGTCCCTCGCGGCGGCGATGTCCAGTGTTCTGTCCCTGCCGCCGCGCCCGCCGCCGCGGCCGAACCGCGATGCGGTGACCTGAAAACGGTGCGGCCGCCCGTCGGCACGCAGCGCGATCGCCTCGCCGTCGGCGATCAGGTCCTCCACCGGCAGCGCGAGGGTCGCCTCGACCACTTCCGGCAATCGGGCGGTGACGTCGTCGAGGCTGCGGGTGTAGATCGACACGTCGCCGCCCGCGCGGTGGATCTGCACCCGGGCACCGTCGAGCTTGGCTTCGAACACCGCCTCGCCGCCGAGTCTGTCGAGGGCTTCGCTCACCCCATTCGCCGTCTGCGCGAGCATCGGGCCGACGGGCCGTCCGACCCGCAGCGTGAACTCCGACAGCGCGGCCGCACCGCCGGTCAGCGCGGCGGCTGCCACGGCGGGCAGATCGCCGCCGAGCATCGCCGCTCTCCGGACGGCGGGGAGGGGCAGCCCGGCCGCCTTGGCGACCGCGTCGGCCAT
Source organism: Actinomycetes bacterium (assembly GCA_023415515.1). GTDB lineage: Bacteria > Actinomycetota > Actinomycetes > Mycobacteriales > Mycobacteriaceae > Mycobacterium. Next base: position 1,557 of record JAEZKH010000509.1, on the reverse strand, counting down.
CACGCCCGCCAGTGCGCCCTGGCGCAGTTCGCCGCCGAGCAGACGGCGCAGGAAGGTCTGCTCCACGGCGGTGGCAGTGCTGAACAGCGCGGTGACCAACTCGGCCCTGCGCGCCTGGGAACCCTTGCCTGCGACGGCGCCGATCTCGGTGAACGCGGCGTCGACGGCGGCGACTGCGAGCGTCGGCTCGCGTGCGGGTTCGGGAAGTGACCGCAGCGCCGCCCAGCCGACGCCGATCTGGCGCTGCGGCAGCTCACCCGACAGCCACGACACGACGACGGCGACCACGCGCGCGTCGCCGTCGCTGCCCGCCGAGGCGAGCAACTCGGCGATGCGGGCGGTCTTGGCCAGCCGCGCCGACGATGCGCCCACATCTGCCGATGCGGTGGCGACGTCGATCAGCTGCACGCACCCAGCCTGACACGAGGGTCGGACATGCGAGCGACCGGTTTTGCACGTGATTCAGCGGCGCGTCGCTGTGCAGACACGGTCGGTCGCGGGGCTAGGCGACGGAGAAGGTGACGGAGTGCCAGCCGCTGGCGCCGTCGGGAACCGGGTCGGCCCACTGCTCGGTCTGCACGGCTCCGGTGTTGTCGGTGGCGCGCACGGTGATCGTGTACGAGCCGCTACCTTCGGCCTGCCACGGGAAGCTCCACAACCGCCACGCCTGGTTGGAGTAGGCCGCGCCGAGCACAGCCTGCTGCCATCGGCCCGGCTGATCCGGCCCGTCGATGCGCAACTCGACGGCTTTCACGCCGCGGTTCTGTGCCCAGGCGACGCCGCCGAACGTGACCGGCCCCGCGGGCACGACCTGGCCGCTGCGCGGCACGTCGATGCGCGATTCCGTCTTGATCGGCCCGCGCGCCGACCAGCCGCGTTTCGTCCAGTACGCCTCGGCCTTGTCGAAGCGCGTGAGTTCGATGTCGACGACCCATTTCGTCGCCGACACATAGCCGTAGAGCCCGGGCACGACGAGGCGCGCCGGGTAACCGTGCTCGGTCGGCAGCGGCTGGCCGTTCATCCCGACGGCGAGCAGCGCGTCACGACCGTCGGTCAACGCCTCCACCGGGGTGCCTGCCGTGAACCCGTCATTCGACGAGGACAACGCCATGTCGGCATCGGCGTGGACACCGGCGTCGGCAAGCAGATCGCGCACCCGGTACCCCGTCCAGCTGGCGTTCGAGATGAGGTCTCCACCAACGGGATTGGAGACACATGCCAAGGTAACGACTTTCTCGATCGCCTCGAAGCGCGCCAAATCCTCGAACCGGTAGGTGATCTCGCGGTCCACCATGCCGTGAATCGTCAACTGCCAGTCGGCGCGGCTGAGCTGCGGAACGGTCAACGCCGTGTCGATCCGGTAGAAATCGTCGTTGGCGGTGATGAACGACGGCAGCGCAACCCCGGTGGGCTGCACCGTCGGGGGGACCGGCGGCGCGGCGACGCCGACCTTCGGCAATGCGAACGCGTCGCGGTCCCCGGCAACCGACGAGCGCGCTCGTGCCACCACCACGCCGAGGACGCCGGTGAGCGCGCCTGCGCCAAGCAGACCCAATG
>JAEZKH010000506.1 GCA_023415515.1 Actinomycetes bacterium | reverse complement strand
GTATCCGGTCGGGGCGCTGAACGACTCCGTCACCAGCGCCACGGCGGCTATCGAAGCAAAACCGGCCACCTGCGAAATCAACACCACCATCACCGTCAGCCGGTGCCGTGAGGTCTTCCCGCCCAGGAAATCGGCCACACCCCATAGCAGCGAGGAGCCAAGAGCGAGCAGAATCGTCACTGTGCGCCAGGAAAGTAATATGAGTCATGCATATCGAAGACGGTAGACGACAGCACAACCTGATCGCCGCCTGGGCGGTCGCGATCACAGATGGCGTGCGCGCTGCGGTCGAGGGAGCTACGGGCATGACCGGCAGCGGGCCCGCGGCTTTGGTGGCGATCGTCGCGGAGCCGGGCCTGAGCATCGACGAACTGCGGCGCATCCTCGGTATCACCCATCCGGGGGCGGTGCGGCTGGTGGATCGACTGGTCGACAGCGGCTGGATCGCTCGACAACAGGGCACCGGGAGGACGGTGCGTCTGGTACCGACACCTTCGGGCCGCAGAGCGCAACGGCGCCTGGCCGCCGCGCGCGAACAAGCTGTCGCCGCTCTGTTGGCCACGATGCCGGAGCACGATGTGAAGACGGTCGCTGCACTCATCGAGCCCGTGCTCGCCGCGACCAACAACGATGTCGACGCGATCCGGCGGCTGTGCCGACTGTGCGACCGGGAGGTCTGCGGCGAGTGCCCGGCCGAGGTGGCGCAGAGCTAGGACGGTTGTTCGGCGGTTGGTTCGTTCGCGGTGCCCGCCGCCTTGGCCGCCTTGCGGCGCTTGTACCACTCAATGAGCATCGGGGTGATCGACGCGACGACGATCAGCACCAGAATCGGTTCGAGCAGCTTCTGCACCGTCTCGAACTGGCCGAGCCAGTACCCGAGCAGCACAAGGCCGACGCCCCAGATGACCGCGCCGAGCACGTTGAAGAAGGTGAATGTGGCGTAGCGCATGCGCGCGGCGCCCGCGGTGATCGGCGCGAGCGTGCGCACGATGGGAACGAACCGGGCCACCACAACAGCGAACGGGCCGCGCTGTTCGAAGAACTCGTGTGCCTCGTCGAGGTAGCGCTGCTTGAGGATGCGCGCGTTGGGCTTGAACATGTGGGTGCCCACATACCGTCCGATGAGATAGCCGACCTGTCCGCCGAGGACGGCGGCGATCGGGATGAAGACGAGCAGCTGCCACAGGGCGAAGTCGGCGTCTACCGACTCGCCCTGCGCCGCGGTGCCCGCGGCCAGCATGCCCGCGACGAAGAGCAGCGAGTCGCCGGGCAGGACGGGAAAAAGCACCCCGGACTCGACGAACACGACCACCAGCAGGCCGACGAGGGCCCAGACGCCGAAGTAGGACAGCAGTTTGATCGGGTCCATGAAGTCCGGCATGAGCATCACCGTGGAGCTGGTCATGGGTCCCCAAGATACCGGCGTGCGGCCGACGGCCTGCTCGGCGCGTCCGTGCTTGACATACTGAAGCCCGAACCAGGAGAGGATTCGCCATGCCGATCGCCACCCCCGAGGTCTACGCCGAGATGCTGGCCAGAGCCAAGGAGCAGTCCTACGCGTTCCCGGCGATCAACTGCACGTCGTCGGAGACCATCAACGCGGCGCTGAAGGGGTTCGCGGACGCAGGCAGCGACGGCATCATCCAGTTCTCGACCGGCGGCGCCGAGTTCGGCTCCGGCCTCGGAGTGAAAGACATGGTGACGGGCGCGGTCGCGTTGGCCGAGTTCGCGCACGTCGTCGCCGAGAAGTACCCGATCACCGTTGCCCTGCACACCGACCACTGCCCCAAGGACAAGCTCGACACCTACGTCCGGCCGCTGCTGGCGATCTCACAGCAGCGCGTTGCCGCCGGCGGCGATCCGCTGATCCAGTCACACATGTGGGACGGCTCCGCGGTCCCGATCGACGAGAACCTGGACATCGCGCGCGAACTGTTGAAGCTGGCGGCCGAGGCGAAGATCGTCCTGGAGATCGAGATCGGCGTCGTCGGCGGCGAGGAGGACGGCGTCGAGGCCGAGATCAACGAGAAGCTCTACACCACGCCGCAGGATTTCGAGAAGACCATCGAAGCCCTCGGCGCCGGTGAGCACGGTCACTACCTGTTGGCCGCGACGTTCGGCAACGTGCACGGGGTCTACAAGCCGGGCAACGTCAAGCTGCGGCCCGACATCCTGGCCCAGGGCCAGAGGGTGGCCGCCGCGAAGCTCGGCTTGCCCGACGATGCCAAGCCTTTCGACTTCGTGTTCCACGGTGGCTCCGGCTCGTTGAAGTCGGAGATCGAGGAATCGCTGCGCTACGGAGTCGTGAAGATGAACGTCGACACCGATACCCAGTACGCGTTCACCCGGCCCGTCGTCGGCCACATGTTCGCGAATTACGACGGTGTGCTGAAGATCGACGGCGAGGTCGGCAACAAGAAGGTCTACGACCCGCGCAGCTACATGAAGAAGGCCGAGGCCTCGATGTCGGAGCGCGTCGTGGAGGCGTGCAACGACCTGCACAGTGCGGGCAAAAGCGTCAGCGCCGGTTAAAAGTCGATGGTGGTGTCGGTCCTGGTGCCGTTGTCGCATGTGACGGTGACCGGCCACGCCCGGCCGAGCGGGACAGCAGGAACGAGTCTCACGTCGGCGGTGGAGAACGCGTTCACGGTGAAGTCGCGGTCGTAGACCTCTGAGTCGTAGTGGCACCGCGAGGTCTTGCCTGAGTGGTCTGTCACGTGAATGACGATGCCGCCGAGAATCGGCTCGCCCGTGACGTCCGGGTTCGGCAGCGGTCCCTGCTTGGCGCAGATCAGCGGCTCGGTCGTGTGCCAGTTCAGACCGGCGGGCTGGACGTCGCCGCTCACCCTCCCGTCATCGAAGGCGTTGCCCATGAAATGGCGATCGTCGTTGGCGCCGTGGATGAAGTGGAAGTCCATCCGCCCGGTGCTCGGGTCCATGGTGCCTTGCACGGCCCCCGGGGTGCCGCTGATCTCGGTCGGCCCGTTGATCGAGGTACCGCCGCCGTTGAACGTCATGCTGGTGCCGTCGCCGATGGTGATGTTGACTACGGCCGGCAGGGCGAACTGCTCGCACCCGGGCGGGCCTGCGTGCGCGGGCAGGGTGTTGAGGAACGTGCCGGCTGCGATTGCTGCGGTCGCTCCGGCCAACGCTGCATGTCGACGGACCATTGCGTCGACGCTATGCGTGCGCAAACGCACAAGAAATAGGGTGTTTCCCTACGAATGCCGGCCGGACTAGCCGGTCGGGGCCTGGCAGATCTTCCACTGGTCGTCGCGGAACTGCAGATCGAAGCTGCGGGTCGAGCGGGTCTGCGGGGCGTAGGCCATGAACGTCGTCACGTTCGCCTCGGCGTGGTCGCCGTTGACGACGACCTCGTCGATGCTGGCCACCACCGGATACTGCTTGGCGGCCGCCACCCTGGCGTGCGTGTCCGCCCAGGCCCGGTCGTCGTAGTTCACGTAACTGTCGCGGGTGGTGCCGCAGGTGATGCTGCGCAGGGTGGCCAGGTCGCCGTTCTGCACGGCGACGTCGAAGTTCTCGATCGTCGAGCGGACCTTGTCCTCCTGCGACGCCCCCGAGTCGGAGCCGCGGGTCAGCAGCAACGTGCCAAGAATGGCGACGGCGGCGAGCGCGGCGATCACCAGCACCAGTGCCACCACCCAGCCCCAACTCCGGCGTCGGCCGGGAGGTGGCGGCGGCGGCGCGTCTCCGCGGGGCGGGATCATCTGCGGAGCCACCGGCTTGTTCGATGAGATCGGCTCGGTGGGGGTGGCGATGATCTCGGTCGCGGGATCGGGCGTGGTCTCGATGAACCTCGTCGTCGACGAGTCCATCCCCGACGGGGCCGTGTACTTGCGCTCGGCAGGGACTTCCTCTGTCGGCGGCCCCGGATCGATCGTGCCGGTGTCCTCGACGGCCATCACCTCGGTGGGATGATCCTCGACGATCGGCGCCGCCGCGGTCGGGGCGTCGTGGTCGCTGCCCGGCGGCTGCGTCTGCCCGGCCGGTTGTTCGGCGCTGTCGTCGGGTCCGTCCGCCGGCGTCACGCCCGGCTGGTCTCCCCGGTCGGGCCCTGATGGGTTCGACATCCCTGCAGCAGTCCTCCCATGCCGACGGCAGCTGATGACTCGAGCTTAATTGCCCCACGGCACAATAGGTGTATGACGCGGATGGGTGATCTTCTGGGGCCGGATCCGGTCCTTCTTCCCGGGGACGAAGCGGCCGAGGCCGAACTCGAAGCGGGAGAGAGGCCGGCGATCGTGGCCGCCGCCCATCCGACCGCATCGGTGGCATGGGCGAGCCTGGCGGAGGCCGCGCTGGCCGACGAGGAGGTCATCGCCGCCTACGCATACGCCCGCACGGGCTATCACCGCGGCCTGGATCAGTTGCGGCGCAACGGATGGAAGGGCTTCGGGCCTGTTCCGTACTCGCATCCGCCCAACCGCGGTTTCCTGCGCTGCGTCGCGGTGCTCGCGAAGGCCGCCGACGCGATCGGCGAGTCCGATGAGCACGCGCGCTGTCTGGACCTGCTCGACGACTGCGACCCCGCCGCGCGCCCCGAACTCGGCCTGGGTTAGCGAGGGTTCACCAGCTCGCTTCGCAGTTGCAGTCGTCGGCGGCGTCGGGCGGCTCGATCTGCACGGTGGCGTGTTCGAGGCCGCGCGCGGTGAGCACCGCCTTCGCCTCGTCGAGAACCTTCGCCGCGTCGGCGGTCGACGTCAGGTGCGCGGTGACCATGTCCTTGCCCGGCACCAGCGTCCACACGTGCAGGTCGTGTACCTCGGTCACCCCGTCGAGGTCGCACAGCGCCTTGCGCAGTTCCTCGACGTCGATGTGGGTCGGCGACGATTCGCTCAGGATGCGCAGCGCCGCCCGCGCCAGTGAGATCGCGCGCGGCAACACCCACAGCGCGACGAGGACGGCGACGACGACGTCGGCGTAGGGCCATCCGGTGGTGACGGTGACGATGCCTGCGATCAGCACGCCGATGCTGCCGACGGTGTCGGCGACGACCTCCATGTAGGCGCCCTTGACGGCGAGGCTGGTGTCGGAGTGGGCGCGCAGCAGCAGCACCACAACCGCGTTCGCCGCCAGCCCCGCCAGCGCGACGACGATCATCGGCACGCCGGGAATCTGCGGGGCGTCACCGAGGCGTTCGACCGCCTCGTAGAGGATGAAGGCCGCAACGAACAGCAGCAGAACCGCGTTGGCTACGGCGGTGAACACCTCCGCGCGGTGCCAGCCGTACGTGCGTTTGGCCGACGCGCTTTTGTGCCGTGCGAGCAGCACCGCCGTCAGCCCCATGAACATCGCCACCAGGTCGGTGAGCATGTGGCCGGCGTCGGCGAGCAGCGCAATGGAGTTGATGAGCAGCGCGGTAGTCAGTTCGACGACGAAGAACACCGTGAGGATGCCCGCCGCGATGAGCATTCGGCTGACCCGGGTGTCGGCACTCCCGTGATCGTGGCCCGCGCCCATGAACCCAATCTATGCGTAAAGATGCATATGTCGCAAGGCGCTCGACCTACATCCAGGCCGACCAGAACTGGGTGAGCCGAAGACCGTTGCCGATCAGGAACCTGTCGACACCCGACATGTCCACGAACCACGTGACCACGCCGAAGAAGTACCGGCTCAGCGGGGTGGCGATGAACAGGATCAGCAGGACGAACAGACCCCACTGCTTGGCGGGGTTGAGCGCGCGCCGGGTGTCCTCGCTCAGATGCGGCTCCAGCGCGCTGTAGCCGTCGAGGCCTGGTACCGGCAGCAGGTTCAGCACGACGGCGGTCACCTGCAGGAAACCCGAGAACGCCAGACCCGCCCAGAACACCATGTGGGCCGGGTCGTAGCACAGCGCCGTGACCATCAGCAGGATCGCGGCGAACAGAACGTTGGTGAACGGTCCCGCCAGGCTGACGATCGTCTTCTGCCACTTGGTCATGAATTCGGTCCGCACGTACACCGCGCCGCCGGGCACGCCGATGCCGCCGAGTGCGATGAAGACAATCGGCAGCACAAGCGACAGCACGGGGTGGGTGTACCGCAGCGGGTTGAGCGTCAGATACCCGCGCATGGCGACGCCGTGGTCGCCGAACCGCCACGCCGTGAAGGCGTGCGCGAACTCGTGCAGGCACAGCGACACGACCCAGCCCGCGATGACGAGGGTGAACACCCCGACGTAGGCCAGTGGCCCCACACTGTCGGCGGCCTGCCACGCCGTGATGCCACCGGCCGCGGTGACGGCCACGATGGCCAAGAAGACCGGGCTCGGTCGCACCGACCCGGCGACGACGGGAACGTTCACCTCACGAAACTAGCTCGGCCAGTCGCATTCGGTGAGCTCAGCGCTGAGCTTCCACAGCGCTCGGGCGGTCTGTGGGTCGCGCGCCTTGCGCAGCGGCTTGGTCACCCGCGGCTTGCCGAACTGCTTGAACAGCGGGCACAGGTACGTGCCCGCGGGCAGGTCTTCCGTCACGCCCAGCACTGTCGAGCGGGCCGCCGTCTTCGCGCTCTGCGGGAAGTTCTTGATGAACGACTGCCGCGACGACCACGCCAGAAAGCCTGTGCTGTAGCGGACGATGTTGGTGTCGGCTCCGCCGGGATCGACCGCGATGGCGCGGACACCTCTTCTCGCGAGCTCGTCGGTGAACAACATGATCGCGAGCTTCGACTGGCCGTAGGCCGCCCACTTCGAATACGGGCGGCGGTGCCAGTTCAGGTCGTCGAGGTGCATCCGGCTGAACATGTGGTTCATGCTCGTGACCGAGACGACCCGATCGGCGATCCGGTCGCCGAGCAGGCACGTCAGCGCGAAGTGGCCGAGATAGTTCGTGCCCATGTGTGACTCGAAGCCGTCCGCCGTGCGGGACAGCGGAAGGCCCAGTACGCCCGCGTTGTTCACCAGCACGTCGACGGCGTCCACGGAGTCGGCGAACTTGCGCACATTGGTCAGGTCCGCCAGATCGAGGTGGGCGACCTCGACGTCACCGCCCATGTCCGCCGCCGCCCGTTCGGCTTTGGCGATGTCGCGTGCCGCGATGAGCACGCGGTGGCCGGCTTTCGCCAGCGCTGTGGCCGCCTCCTTGCCGACGCCGCTGTTGCCGCCGGTGACGATGATTCGCACGGGCCTATCTCACCAGCAGCCAGCCTTGCGTGTGGCGATAAAACGTAGATCGCCGAATAATTTTTGGCGACCGCTCAGCATCACGGACGACGACCGCGCCGGGAGTGCCGAGTTGAGCGGCCCTGCCGACCACCCAACGCCGCCTGCCGGTGCGGATGACGCGCGCACGCAGGCCCGGCATCGCCTGCGTCGGTTCGATTCTCACGCCCGCCACCTCACCGTCGAACAACTGCGTGTCGTCGACGACAGCCTCCCCGTGCAGCGCCGCGCCATCGGAGCCGCGCCATTCGGCGGCACCCACGATGACGCGGCCTGCGTCGTCGCGGATCAACGGCACCCGGCGCGCGGTTCCGCGCCGCGCCCGCCGCGCCGTCCACCATCCCGTCGCG
>JAEZKH010000160.1 GCA_023415515.1 Actinomycetes bacterium | reverse complement strand
GCTCGGGCCCGCGTCGGTGGCCGACGCGGGGGTCTGCGTTGCCGGTTGCTGCTGTTCCGGCTTGCCGAACTGCTGGGTCGGCGCGCTGAACTGCGTCGTGGGCTGCTGGCTGGGCGGGTATCCCGAGCTACTGGGCGGGTAGGTCATGACCTCTCCTGCTTTTGGGTTGGACGCCGCTCCCGGCGACGCTGCGTGCATTCACGACTCGTGAACTGCCACCGCTTTAGCGATTCACCAACCACGCTAGCGCACGCTGCGTCATGCGGACACGAGCACAGGAGCGTCGGCCCATTCCTCCTCGGCGTTCTCGATCTCCCGCACGAGCGGCAGCACACGCGATCCGAAGTACTCGATCTCCTCCTGGAAGTGCAGGAAGCCGCCGAGGATGAGGTCCACGCCCCGTTTGCGGTACGCCGCAATGCGTTCCGCGATCTGCTCGGGTGTTCCGATCAATTGCGTGCGGAATCCGTCGTTGTACTGGACCAAGTCGTCGAATGTCGAATCGGCCCACATGCCGCGCCTGTCGGCCGTCGAGTTGCCAGCCTGTTGTACGGCGGCTCTGAACCCCTCCACAGCGGGACGGTTGGCCTTGGCGACTATCTCACGCAACGTCTCCTTCGCCTCGGCCTCGGTGTCGCGGGCGATGATGAAGCCGTTCAGCCCGAACCTGACCTCGCGGTCGGCGCTGCGGGCGTGGTCGCGGACGTCGACGATCTGCTCGGTGACTCCGTCGAAGTCTTTGCCGTTGGAGAAGTACCAATCGGCGTAGCGGCCGCCGTTGCGACGCGCGGCCGTCGAGTTGCCGCCCTGGAAGATCTCGGGGTTCGGCCGCCCGGGGGTGCTGATCGGCTTCGGCTTCAGCGTGAAGTCGTGGATGCGGTAGAAGTCGCCGCGGAAATCCACCTGGTCCTCGGTCCAGATCTTGCGCAGGACCTGCAGGAACTCCGCGCTGCGGCGGTAGCGCTCGTCGTGTTCGAGCCATGGCTCGCCGAGATGGGTGAACTCGTCCTTGAACCAGCCCGACACCACGTTGACGGCGAACCGGCCGTTGCTGAGTTGGTCGGCGGTGGCGCCGAGCTTGGCCAGCACCCCCGGATGCCAGAGGCCCGGGTGGACGGCGGCGATCACCTTGAGCCGTCGCGTCGCCAGCAGCAGCGCGAGGCTGAAGCTGGTGGACTCGTGCTGGTACTCGGCGCCGTAGCTGGCCTCGTAACGAACCTGGGAAAGCGCGTAGTCGAACCCGTTGTTCTCCGCGGTCTGAGCGAGCTTGACGTTGTAGGCGTAGCCCCAGTCGGTGCGCTGCTCGATGTCGCTGGTGACCAGTCCACCGCTGACATTGGGCACCCAGTACGCGAACCGGATGTGCTCTGCGATGCGTTCAGTCGTCATGGTTGACATGACAGCAACCCGTGCGGCGATCGTCGCGGGTAAGGCTCTTCGTGACCGAAAGTCCTGACCGGCCGCATCGAGACGCGGCCCGCCATCGACTCCGCCATTGACCCTGCCATTGACAACGTCGAGCAAACTCCGCACGCTCCTTTACATGATGTCGGGGCGAGTGGCTCGACTCTTGATCGGCGCGCTGTTCGTCGAGTTGATCGCGCTTGCGTTCGTGGTGATGCCCCGCCCGCAGGGCCCCGGTGTCCAGGTCGCCGAACCCGGCCCGGCACCGGTGAGTCAGATATCCGGGCTGCCGCCGGGGGCGACGAAGTGTCCGGCGGTGTACCCGAGCATCGTCACCCCGTTCGATGCGGGTGCCCGCGGTACCCCGATGACGTCGTGCCCGTTCGTCGAACAGGTGCGACGCGCGTATTCGCAACGGCCGGCGCCCCTCTCGGCGGCCCAGCAGATGCGGGTGGCGAGCCCGTCGACCGGAAAGTGGTACGACCTGGTGTGCGCACCGACGCAGAGGTTCGTCACCTGCAGTGGCGCGGTGGTCGCGGTGATCTATCTGTACAACACCTAGTTCGGCTCTGCCGCAACGCTTTCCGGAAGGTCAGGGCATGTCGGCTGACGCGGCATCTCCGTCGAGACCCAGGCCTGCCACTGCTTCTCGCTCATACTCGACGTCAGCTTGGCGCAGATCGCCTCGTCGGCCGGCGTGGTCGGTAGATTCGGCCAGATGCGCAGGGTGCCGTCGGCGCTGCCCGACACGATTCGCCGATTGTCGGGACTGATCGCGACACTGACCACCTGCGCCTGGTGTCCGGCGAAGATGAACTGCGCGTCGTCGGGCCGTTCGGAATTCCACAGCTGCACCTCGTAGGGATCGAAGCTCGCCACGGCGATCCGGTCCTCCTCGGCGGCGGCAGGCAACCGGCTGAAGGCGATGCCCATCACCGCGTTCCCGACCTTGATCGGCCGGCCTACGGTCGCACCGCCGTCGACGTCAAACCGCTGCAGGAAGCCGACGGCGCCACCGGTCTTCGTCCAATTCACACCTCCTGCGGCCACCCGCTGACCGCCGGGACTGAATGCCACGCTGATCAGAGATCCCGGAAGGTCTTGTGCGAGTTCTTCTTTCGTTCTGATGTCATCGGGAAGCCGTTCGGCCGCATTGCACTCCCAGAGCTGGTGACCGTCTTGCAGCTGCCACATCCGCAGATATCCGCTGGCGCTGACCGAGGCCAGCCGGTCATGCTTGGGATCGAATGCGACGTCGTAGACGATCGCGCGGTCCTTGTTCTCGAAGAGCCGCCGCTGCCCGGACTGCACGTCCCAGACGACGATCTGGCCGTCGACGCCGCCCACCGCCAGCCGGTTGCCTGTCGGGCTGAAAGCCACCGAGGTCAACGGCCTTCCGGCGTCGAGCACCTTGACGTCCTTGCCACCTCGAACGGCGTCGGCCGCGCGACGCCACAGCCGAACGGTGCCGTCCGAACTCGCCGACGCCACGGTGCCGTCGACGGGGCTGAGCGCAGCGGCCGTGACCGTTCCGGTGTGCCCGGACATGCTGTCGACCTCGGCCCCGGTGTCGGCGCTCCACACCCGAACCATCCTGTCGGCGCCGACGGACACGATTTCGTGACCGTCGGAACTGATCGCCACATCGGTGACCGGTCCGGTGTTGCTGCTGATGGGCGTCGAGATGGGCTGGCCCGCACTGGCATCCCACAACCGCATGGTGTGTTCGTTTCCGCCGCTGACGATGTCGCTGCCGTCCTCGGCGAAGTCGACGCTCAACACCAGGCCGCCGTGCCCGCGCATCGGATCGCCGATCCGCTCACCGCTTGCGACGTCCCACATCTGCACGGTCTTGTCGTTGGACCCGGAGGCGATGCGGGTGCTGTCCGCGTTGAACGCCACGTCGGTGACGGTGGCGGTGTGCCCGATCATCGCCTCGACCGGCTCGATGGTGTCGGGTTTCCACACCCGCACGGCGTTGTCCGCGCCGCCCGAGGCCAGAAGCCTGCCGTCCGGGCTGAACGCAAGACCCATCACCCCGCCGAGGTGGGCGTCGGGCCGAGACTTCGCCTCCACGGCGGCAGGCCCGACGATGTCGAACACCTGGATCGTCCCGTCGGCACGGCCTACCGCCAGGTGGTGTCCGGACGGATCGAAGGCGACGGCGAAGATCTCACTGTCCCCGACGATAGGCGGCATCGGTTGCCGTGCAACAGAACTCCATATCGTTACGGCGCCGTCCACGCCCGCTGCCGCGATCAGACCGTCGCTGCTCATAGCAAGGCTGGTGATGCGGCCGTCGTGTTTGTTCCCCACCGGCCTGCTGCCCGCGAAGCCGTCTGCGCCGTCCCACACGCGCACCACACCGTCCTCGGTTCCCGCCGCGATGGTCTGGCCGTCGGGACTGACTGCCACGCTTGTGAGTTTCGTGTCACCGGCGGACAACACCTGCGCCTTCTCGGCGATGGTGTCCTGCCAGCCCGCGGGACGGGTGTCCCACACGCGGATTCCGGCCGGCTCAGCCATCACGAGCCGATGGCCTCGAGGCGCCGAGGCCACGCCGATCACCGGTTCCTTGACGGTCAGCACCTTGCGCATGCTGTAACGGTCCACCCAGGCCTTCAACAACGGCCGGTCATTCGGCGCGATCGCCAACTTGTTGGCCGCCAACAGTTCATTGAGCGCCTGGACGTCGTCGCCCTCACGGGCATCGGCGAGCCGCGACTGCGCCTCGGCGACCAGCTTCTGGGCCGTTGCGTCGCGGGCACTGCGTTCGGCCACGCTCTGCGTGTGCCTCGCCCACACGAAACCTGCCGCGGCCGCGAGCGCGACGATCACCGTCAGCGCCAGCACGGACTTCAGTATTCTGTCGCGTCGTCGTAGTACCGCGGTGTGGCGTTCGGTGATCTGTTGCTGCTCGCGCGCGGCTTCCAGCCGGTCCCGGGTGGCTTGCAGTTCGGCCTCGGCGTGCCGGCGTGACTCTTCTTCCCGCTCGGACTCCCGCCGTCGGGACGCCCCGACGAAGTCCCTGGCCGATTCGAGCTTGCGCGAGAACGTCGCCGACGCGCACAGCGTTTCGGCCTTGGTGAGCAACGTGCCCTCGTAGAGATAGGCGGGGTCGCGCCCGTGACCCTCCCACCTGTTGGCTTCGCGGATCAGGTCATCGGTGGCCTTCAGGTCGGTCTGCTGTTCGGCCAGCCACTCGGCGAGGTCGGGCCACTGGCGCAGCAGGCTCTCCAAGGCGACCTCGACGACATCCTGGTGTTCTGCGGCGTCGGCGCCCAGCGCCCGACGATCCCGCACCAGCAGTCGGGCATCGACGAATCGCGAGACCACGTCGCGGCTGGGCTCGGGGATGTCGGTCCACAGCGCGATCCGTCGCAACGGTTCGTTGTTCTCCGAAACCGTTGCCAGCCAGGGCACGAACGCGCTCTTCAACAGTTCGAGTTCCTTGGCCCGGACGGTGGGATCCCGCGACAGCAGCCGGTCGATCTCGTTCTGGACGACGGAGGCCATCCCGCCCATCTCGGTGTACTGCGTGAGCGTCAAGCTGCCAGTCGGGTGGTAGTCGCGGTACATGCGGTGCAGTGTCAGCGACAGCAGCGGAAGTGAGTCACCGCCCGCCGTCATGTTGGCCACGTCGGCGAAGAGTTGGTTGACCAGGGCCGGTTCCAGCGCAAGCGGACGGCCACCTTCGGTGGACCGCTGCGCCGGGCCTTCGATGACTTCCTTGAACCGGCCGAGCGGCATCGGCCGCAGTTCGTCGAACGCGATGTCGACACCGGCCAATTGGGGCGCGGTCTGCATCACGGCGTAGCGGTCGGTGCGAATCGTGGCGAGGATGATCAACCGCAGCGGCCGACCATCTGCGTTGGGCGCCATCAGATCTCGCAGCATCGCCAGCAGCGCGGGCCCTTCGTGACCCGCTTCCGCCGAGAACAGTTCTTCGGCCTGATCGAGCGGGAGCACCAGTGCCGGGTCGTGCTCGGCGGTCACATCGTGGGACTGCAGCAGCGTCTCGGCGAGCAGTTCCCGCACTTTGGCGGTGTCGCCGATCCAGTGGTTCTTGATCTCGCCGAGTGACGGCTCGGTGAGGCCGACGCGGCTTCGACCCTGGAATATCGAGTTGGCCAGGCCGAGGTCGCCCGTCATCGCCTCGCCACGGCCGGGCCTGATCGTTCCGAGAACCGCGAAATGGCCCCGCTTCTGGATCAGCCTGGGCAGGATGCCCGCCCGCAGGAAGGAGGATTTACCCGTACCCGAGGCGCCCAGGACCACGAACAGCTTCCCGGTGCCCGACTCGGCGATTTCGGAGAGTGTCTTGAGAGCACGGACCGTCTCGGCGTCGCGCCCGAAGAAGACTCCTGCGTCGAACGATTCGAAGGGCAGCCAGCCTCGATACGGTTCCCGGTCCGGCTCGTCGGGTGGTGGCCAGGGAAATGATCCGGCACTCAGATCGGGCGCCTGCACGTCGCGCAACAGCCGGTCGAGGCCGTCGGCGGAGAACACGACGGCGGGCATGCCGTCGCCGATGTCGACCGCCACCGTGGGTTCGCCGTCGCGCACGAAGACGTCGCGCCACTGCCATGCAGACACCGAGTGGGTCCCCGCGTCGTCGTCGAGTCGCGCGCAGAAGACCCGCTTGCCCGAGTCTTCGGCGCCGCGATACTCATGGACGCACTCCGGTCGGCTCTCCCAACTGCTCGACAACAGGCACAGCAACGCTTCGCAGCCGGAGAGCCTGCGGGTGAGGGTGTGTTTCCATCGCTCACCGCCGACCATGCCGTGGCGCGGGTCGATGTCGAGGAAAATGTCGTCGTCGAGCGCGGGATCCTGCTCGACGAGCCACCGCTTGAGCGCGATCGCCTCACGATTGTCTTCGCTCGAATGGCTCAGAAAGATCCGTGGCATGAGGCGTTGACCGACACATCCTGTGCAGTGATACAGCTCGGCGAAGCATAAGGTTGCCGGCGCGAGTTTGCTGAACTTTCACACTTCGACGATCGGGGTGGGTGGTATCCCGTTGAATCGCGACGATGTAACCGACGTGTAGGCGCCCATCATCGGGCTGACGATCACGTCGCCTGCGATGAGAGTCGGCATCGGGTAGTCGCGGGCTACGACGTCGGCGCTGTCGCACGTCGGGCCCGCGAGCGTGACGCACTCGTTGGCGCCGACACCGTCGACGATCTCGCGCAGCGCGAGGATCGGTGGGTGCACGTCCTCAGCCATGATGTTCGAGTAACTGCCGTATATCCCGTCGTCGAGGTAGTGCCACTGGCGGCCGTCACGCACGGCGCTGCCGACCACCCTCGTCAACAACGTCATGCTGTCGGCGGCGAGGAATCGGCCGGGTTCGGCGATCAGGGTGAAGTCGTCCCGTCGGTCACCGAGCACCTCGTCCACGACCGCCGCGATGGTGTCCATCGACGGAACGGATTCGCGGTAGGTCACCGGGAACCCGCCACCGATGTCGAGAATCGGCGTGGGCACTCCGAGCGTTTCGTCGAGGTGGGTGACCAGGTCCAACGTGGCGCGCAGCGCGTCCCGGTACGGCGCTGCGGTCGTGCCCTGACTGCCGACGTGGAAGCTGAAGCCGCCGAACCGAACTCCGGTGGCGAGCACATGTTTGACGACGAGTTCCGCGTCGGCGGGGGCCACCCCGAATTTCGTCGACAGATCCGATTTCGCCGTCGGGTTACCGAACGCGAGACGCACCATGATCTCGATGTCGGCGGGCAGACCCGCGAACTTCTGCGCCTCCACAGGATTGTCGACGACGAAGGTGCGGACCCCCGCGACGTAGGCATGGTCGATGTCGGCCGGTTTCTTGATCGGGTTGGTGTTGATGCACCGGCCGACGGGCAGGCCAAGTGCGCCAACGAGATCGACCTCGGCACGACTGGCCACATCGAAGCCGCACCCGGCGGCGGCGACCGCACCCAGCACCGCCGGGTGCGACGACGTCTTCACGGCATAGTGCAGCCGGAACCCCCGCAGCTTCGAGGCCAGCAGTCGACACTGCTCGACGACGCGGTAGGGATCGAGCACGAGCAGCGGGGTGCCGTGTCGGGCGACCAACGCGCGCCAGCCTTCTGCGTCGCACCGGCTACGCAGGCGTTCACGCAGTTGCGACCGCAGGAACGGATCCACCGTCGACCTCCTCCCCGACCGGACTTCTCACCGCGAGCAGAGCTTTGAAACGCTCGTAGCTGAAGATCGCCATCACGTAGAAGGCCGCGTCGGCGGCGATGCTGCCGACGACGAAACCGACTGCGGTACTACCGATGAGGACCGGGCCGAGATACAGCGCGACCGGTCTGACGACGATGCTGTCGATCGCCTCGGCGGGCCCGAACTCGACGACGATGCTCCGGACGGTGAGGGCGTTGGCGATCAGCGCCCGCATCGGGTGTCGCCGACCCGCCTGCGCGGCATACGTCCAGCGGAACCCGTTGACGTAGGCGGTCGCGTAATAGCCTGCCGACGCGCCGACCGTGCCCGCGATCACCGCCGCGGCGTAGGAACCGGTCAGACAGTAGGCGGCCGCGGCGGTGCCGAGTTCGCCCGCCCAGCCTGCGAGTTCGTTGGGCAGATAGCGCCGAACCCACTCGGTGAGTTTCTGGCGGTTGGTGCGCCCGGCGTCCATGCCGTGGAGTCTTCGGCCTGGCCGCGGTGGAGTCGCGAGTAGCGGACTACCCCAATGCCGATGCTCAGGTGAGCACTACTGCACCCCGCCCTTGACCACCAAATTGGAACACGTTCTAATTCTGGTATGGACTATGGGCTCGTGCTGTTCACCAGCGATCGCGGCATCACCCCCGCGGCCGCCGCCAAACTGGCCGATGACAACGGCTTCACCACGTTCTACGTACCCGAACACACCCACATTCCGATCAAGCGCGAAGCCGCGCACCCGACCACCGGCGACGAGTCCCTGCCCGACGACCGCTACATGCGCACGCTCGACCCGTGGGTATCGCTCGGCACCGCCTGCGCGGTCACCTCGCGCGTGCGGCTGTCCACGGCGGTGGCGCTGCCAGTCGAGCACGACCCCATCACGCTCGCGAAGTCGATCGCCACGCTCGACCACCTCTCCGGCGGCCGCGTCAGCCTCGGCGTCGGATTCGGCTGGAACACCGACGAACTGGCCGACCACAACGTGCCGCCGGGCCGCAGACGGACAATGCTGCGCGAGTACATCGAGGCCATGCGCGCGCTGTGGACTCAGGAGGAAGCCGAATTCGACGGCGAGTTCGTCAAGTTCGGCCCGTCGTGGGCATGGCCGAAGCCGGTCCAGTCGCACATCCCCGTGCTGGTCGGCGCCGCCGGCACCGAGAAGAACTTCAAGTGGATCGCGCGGTCTGCCGACGGCTGGATCACCACGCCGCGCGACTTCGACATCGACGAGCCGGTCAAGCTCCTGCAGGACACGTGGGCCGGCGCGGGCCGCGACGGCGCGCCCCAGATCGTCGCGCTGGACTTCAAGCCCGATCCCGACAAGCTGGCGCACTGGCGGGAACTGGGCGTCACCGAGGTGCTGTTCGGTCTGCCCGACAAATCCCCCGCCGAGGTCGCGACCTACGTCGAACGGCTCGCGGGCAAGCTGGCCGCGCTGGTCTGAGCCGCCTGCAGCAGTTCGACGAACACCTGCGCGGCCGCGTCGACGCCCTCGTCGTCGTCGGTGGCGACGAGATCGAGCAGCAGCCCACGGATGACCGCGAGGCCGAGCCGCGTGAAAGCCCGGTCGGCGGCACCGCCGGTCCTCGTGTCGACCTCGGTCAGCCACGAGTCGACCGCACCTGGCACCATGCGCGCGAACGGCTGCTCCCCGTGCGCGCCCCGCGCGTAGCACTCGAAGAACAGGCGCTCGAACGGCCGCAAGTCGGGCCTGCGGACGTCGTCCCACATGGCGGCCATCGCCTCCGCGGGCTCGGTGTCGGCCTCGGGCAGCGCCGACATCTGCCTCCGCTCGACCTCATCGACGATCGTCAGCAGAAGTTCGTCGCGGGATCCGAAGTGGTGCAACAGCATTCGATGGCTGGTGCCGACCGCTTCGGCGATCTCACGGAGTGACCGATCCCCGATACCGCCACCGGCGAACGCCTCCACGACGGCGTCGAGCAGCCGCCGCCGCCGCTCGAGGTCAGGAGGTCTTGCCACTGCGCTGCTCGCTGCGGGCCTTGAGCCCCCTGGCCTCCAGATCGAGGTACCGCCTGGTGGTACCGCGCATCATCCGACCGATCAGCGAGCCGATCGGGCCCTGCTGGTCGAGTCGCTGCTTCACCTGCGCCCGGTCACCGACGGCGTGGACCTCGTGCACGGCGACGGTCCTGCCGCCCGGTGAGCGCTGCTCCCACGTCCATGACCTGCCCTCGTCGAGCGCGGTCACCTCCCACACGAGCCTGGGCAGCCGCGGTTGCTTGATCTCGAACCGCTTGCCGATCGCCAGGCCGGGCCCGTCGAGCGCCTCGAGGCTGGTGACCGACGCCGTCCACTCCGGCCAGCGCTCGACGTCGGAGAAAACGTCCCAGACGAGCGTCGCCGGGGCGTCGATGTCGATGGCGCAGTCAGTAATCATGTACCAGATGGTACATCAATTATGACGTAGTGCACTACGCGTGCCGACGATGTGCCGCGCCGCGACAGTCGTAGACGCGAGAGCTTCGCCAGGGACAAAACGAGAGGACATCTCATGCCTTCGATCAGCCCGCTCATCATCCGAGCGTTCGACGACCCGCACGCAACCCATCGACGGGGACGGCGCCCGACCCGGACCCACACCGAGACCAAGGGACGCGTGTTCCGACGCCGGTCCAGCTGACGCGGACCCCGCGACGGTCGATTTCGACGACGACTGCCTGCGTGGGATCAGGTCAGACGCGCGCGATTGCCCTTCTCGGTCGACGTCACGACGATGTGCGCACCGAGTGGATCGCCGTCGGTCATCAGGCCGACGAGATCGGAGTCTTTCGTGAGCGCCATGAACCGGGAACCATCGGCGTCGAGCCTGCCGATGATGATTCCGGTGCGAACCGGCCAGTCGTAGCGCACAGAGTACGTCTCGATCGTCGCGGGGCCGTCAGCCACCTCGGTCACCGGAACCTTTGGCGCCGCGGCGATTTCGGCGTTCAGCGCGGCGCTGCGGCATTCCCGCCACTCCGCCGGTTCGCATGAGTAGATGCCGACCGAGTACTTGCTTGCGATTCCGCCGTTGGCCCCCACGAAGCCGAATTGCCCCGGGTTGTCCCGCATCGCCACGACCGTCTCGGCGATGGCGTGCAGCGAGTAGCTGTTCCCAGGGCCGCCGAAATACGGCAGCCCGCCGGTCACCGTCAAGCCGCGCGGGTCGTCACCGTCGAGGCCGAGCGCCTCACAGACGACGAACACCGGGAACGGAAAGCAGCTGTAGAGATCGAAGGTGGCCATGTCGTCGACGCTTCGCCCGGCCACTCGCAGCGCCTCGTGCGCGGCGTGGGCCGCGGCATGGCTGGTGTCGAGGTCGGCGCGCTCCAGCAGTTGCTGCTCGACCATGTCGGCGTGACCGTGCAGATACACCCACTTGTCCTCGGGCACACCGAGGCGACGAGCCGCGTCGGCCGACATCAGCACCGCCGCCGCGCCCTGGTTGACCTGATCGCGGGCCACCAGCAGCCGCGGATACGGGTCGCAGATCATCCGGTTCTCGTCGGTGACCGTCGCGATCTCCTCGACCGACCGCTCCACCGGCGACGACGAGAACGGGTTCTTCGCAGCGACCCTGGACAGCGGCGCGAACAGCTCGGCCATCTTCTGGCGGTATTCGGCGACGCTGAGCCCGAGCCTGGCGCGGCGCGCGTTCTCCAGCAGCCCGTACTGCGACGGCGCCCCTGTCAGGCCGTGCTTGGCGGTGTACTCGCTGATGTAGTTGAAGATCTGATGGCCGCGATCCTCGAGCTGCCCGTCGACGTGCTCGGTGAAGTCGGGCTTGTCGTCGCGGTTGGCGTAGTAGCGCATGGTCGATCCGGCCTCGGAGCCGACGATCATGACGACGTCGGCGTTGCCGTTGACGATCTCGCGACCGAACTCCGCGACAAGCTTCTGCGGCCCCTGACCGCCGACGGGCTCGAGCACCGCGCGGGCGGGGTCTGCGCCTATGCGAGCCATGATCGAACGCGGGTAGTTGTCCGACGCACCCAGCTTCGGCGGGAACGGCGAGGAGATGTCGAACGGCCGCAGCCCGACGGCGACATCGATGGCCTCGGCGACAAGGCCGGTGTCGACGCCGGTGTCGGCGAGCGCCGCCGTGGCCGCCTCGGCCGCCAGCTCCACCGCGGACATGGCCCGATAGGCCTGGTCGTCGATGTTCTCGGTGAACTGGCCGACGCCGACGATGACCGGGGTACGCCCGTCTATCCGCATTACAGACCTCCTGGCGACGTATTAGTTCGTCAGGCTAACTGCAAACTGAAACGCGTTCCTAATCCAGCGGCGTCGGTCACACCGTCCGGCTATAGGCCCTGCAGGATCTCCCTGGCGAGGCTCGCGGTCTCCGACGGGGTCTTGCCGACCTTGACGCCCGCGGCCTCGAGCGCTTCCTTCTTCGCGGCGGCGGTGCCCGACGAGCCGGACACGATCGCGCCCGCGTGGCCCATCGTCTTGCCCTCCGGCGCGGTGAACCCCGCCACGTAGCCGACGACCGGCTTGGAGACGTTTGCCTTGATGTAGTCGGCCGCACGCTCCTCGGCGTCGCCGCCGATCTCGCCGATCATCACGATGACCTTGGTCTCCGGATCCTTCTCGAACGCCTCGATTGCGTCGATGTGGGTGGTGCCGATGACCGGGGCGCCGCCGATACCGATGGCGGTGGAGAAGCCGAGGTCGCGCAGCTCGTACATCATCTGGTAGGTCAGCGTGCCGGACTTCGACACCAGGCCGATCGGGCCCTTGCCGGTGATGTTGTTCGGCGTGATGCCGACCAGCGACTCACCGGGGGTGATGATGCCGGGGCAGTTGGGGCCGATGATCCGGGTCTTCTGCCCCTTCTCGACGTTGTAGGCCCACGCGTAGGCGCTGTCCTGCACCGGGATGCCCTCGGTGATGACGACCAGCAGCGGGATCTCGGCGTCGATGGCCTCGATGAT
>JAEZKH010000373.1 GCA_023415515.1 Actinomycetes bacterium | reverse complement strand
CGACGACCGCGTCGACGGCTTCGCGGACCGGGTTCACGTCGACGTCGGCCGTCAAAGCGTCCAACTGCTGTTTGACCGCGTCGACCGCATCGGTCACAGCGCTCAGGTCCAGCGTGCGAATCTTGTTGTCCAGGGCCCGAACCGGGGCGATCGCGTCGTCGAGGAAACTGAATCCGTCGAAGGACAGCACCTTCTGCTGGGCGGCCACGAGGGCTGCCACCGCATCATCCCGAATCTGTCGGGCAGGCAATTGATCGAGAAGGGCGCCCGCGTCGTCGAATACCTTGTCCATACCGGAGAGCAGGTCGGTCAGTTGATCGAGCCCCGCCGCGGCGAGTAGCTCGTCCTTCATGGCCGCGAGCGCCGCGGTGACCGCGGCACCGTCGATCTGCTCGAGGAAGTCGGCCATACCCTCGAGCGAGTCGACGAGCTGGCGCGGGATGTCCTCGCCGGGCAGTGGGAGCCTGGCGATCAGTTCGTCGAGCGACCCAACCAAGTCGAGGTCGGACAGGGTGTTGGCGGCGGTTCGCAGGTCCGCGACGAGGCCGGTGGCGAAGCGCGGCAGGACGGCCGCGACGTGGTCGACCGCGGCGCCGATCTCCTTGATCGCCGCCAGCAGGGCCGCCACGTCCACGTCGGGCGCGGCCATCAAGCGGTGTGCGGCATCCAACCTGAGCCCGACGGTGTCGACCGCGGCTTGCAGCGGACCGGCGTCGCCCGCAGTCGCAACGAGTTTCAGGGCTCTTTCTGCCGCGTTCACCTGATCAGCCACCGCCGCGATGTCGAGACCGGTGAAGACCGAGCCGAGGATGTCGAGCAGTTGTGCCGGTTCGGGATTGCCCGCGAGGGCGGACAGTGCCCGCATCGGTGCGGCGTATTCGTCGGGAATCGCGATCTCGAATGCCCGTACGGCGCGGTCGGTGATCTCGGCGAGCAGCGACTCGAGGTCGAGCGATCCACTCAGCGTCGCGAACACCCGGTCGAGCACATCCTTGCCGTCGCCACCGCCGCTGAACACGGCGACGAGCACCGAGAGCCGATCGGTGAGCTTGTCGAAACCGCCGACGATCTCTTCGATTCCGGCCAGATCCGGAAGCTCGATGAGACCGCCGAGCGCTTCGATGGCCTGCATTCCCAGTTCGTTGAGCGCGGCGGGGTCCAGCCCGGCCCCACCGACCGCGTTCATCGCGGTTCCGAGGTCGCCGAGCAGCGCCGAGGGGTTCAGATTCAGCGAAACTCCCTGTGCCTCTTCGATCGCGGCCCTGGCTCGCGCCAGCGCGACGTCGATCTCGGTTAAGTCGAGCGCGTTGATTTCTGCTTCGAAGGTGACCATCAAGCCCCCCGCGGGTAGCGCAGTTCGCCGTCGGTCAACTCGACGGTGCAGAACAGTGCGCTTGCCAGTGACGGTGTGTCAGCGCCGAACGGTGCCGTCGGCAGCGAGGCACGCGACGCGGCGATCATCGGTCGATCAACGGTCACCAACGTGGCGCCGCCGAGCACGATCGGTCTGCCGCCGGGATCGGGATCCTGCACCACGATGCGGACCAGTGGATCGGGTCCGGTGACCCAGTGCAGAACGCCGGAGCCTGCGCTGACTTCGATCGCGACGGGCCGTTGCACGAGCACAGGTTCGGGTAGGTCCACCCAGATCACCCCGACGGAATCAGCGGCATCCACGTGGGCTGTCCCGGGTGTGCCGATCGGTGCCAACGCGGGCGCGGATTCAGGCGTCGCGTCCGCGGGGACCAGCCGAACGAGAAGCGCGGCGGGTTGCGGACAGTAACCGACCAGGCCGAGCCGACTGACGTGCGCACCGCGCAACGCCAGCGGCGGCAGGGTCCGCAGGACTCGGTCGGCGCGGACAACGACGCCGCGGTGCGCGCCGATCGGCGGGAGCGGATCGGAGATGTCGGCCAGCCGCATTCCGCGATAGGTCACCTTCACATCGGCGACGGCGACGCTGGGTGTGGCAGGTGGCAGCGGATTGTCGAGGGGTAACGAGATCGGTTCGCCCGCAAGTTCGATCGTGGTGGTGCCGCTGAGCGCACGGACCAGATCACCTTCGATCGGACTCACCGCGAACCGGACCTTGCACGCGAACTTGCTGGTCAATCTCAAACTTCCGGCGATCGGCTTGCCCGCGGCCCGTAGCGCCTCGACCGCGCTGGAGACCGCGACGGTCACATCGGGCGCTTGCGCGGCACCCTCGGGCAGCGCGCCCGCAAAACTCCACAACGTCGCGCCGTCGGGGCCGGTCAGGGTGAGGTCTACCGGGGTCGGCGCGGCCCACCCGACGACCTTCTGCACAGTGGTCGCGTGCTCCGTGAACTTGTCGGGTGTCTCACCGTCGACGATGGCGACGCGGACGGGTCCGGGCAGATCCGGTAGCTGCAACACCCCGTTTGTGAAGGCGGCACCGGTGAGTGTCTCCGGGATGGCGCCTTGGCGAGCTACCGGCGGCACCGACACCGTGGGTGCCGCCCAACCGCCCCGCGGGTCGCGCAGGCTGACCGTCAGACGCCGTTGCGCGGACAGTTGTTCATTGCCGCGTAATTCGACGTTGTCCGAGATCAATCCGGCGAGATGCAGTGCGCGCAGCCGCTGGCCGCCACGCGCGGTGACGCTCACCCCGCCGCTGCTCCGCTGTGTGCCGAGTTCACCCAAGGGGTAACCGCCGAACTCGGACACCCGGTCTGCCTGCAAGTCGACGGTCACCGGCGCCAGTTCGACGCGATCGGTGCCAGGCAGCGCCGCACCCCAGTCGAAGGGGAATTCCAGGCCGTCGGCGGGCACGTCCACGAGCCGCGGCGGAATCCGGATGGCGACGGCCTGAAACCCGACGAACGTTGGACCGGTGGCGGGCGCGATGGCGGTCGCAGAGTCGAGCCGGACCGCCTCCTTCGCCGGGTCAAGCAGGTGCAGTACATCCGGAACCGCTACTGCGGCAGAGGCTTTCATGCGGTCACCGCCAGCGGGAAGCGGGCGAGTTCGGCGCCGACGGCCGGTCCGGCGCCGGTGTCGGCACGCGCGACGTGGACCACGAGCTGGTCGACGGCGGGCGCTGCCGGTGGCTGGTAGGTGATCGCCGCGGACTCGTTGACGACGGTGATCAGCCGGCTGTCGCCGGGTCCCGCCGCACCGCCGGAAAGCGTCCCTGCGCCAGGACGACCCCCTGCGTCGAGCACCCGCACCGCGAGTTCGCCGAATGGGCTCACGGTCGTGGCGTCCCGGGCTACGCGTGCGGTACCGCCCGCGCCGGTCAGCAACGTCAACGGGATCGCGGGATCACCCGCGCGCAACAGGAGCGGCCACGGCTGCAGACCGATCGGCAGCGTGGCGGTCCGCACCAGCGCGGCGACGATCTTGTCGCCGGAGATGCCGGGTGTATCGGGCGGCCAGAACCAGCCTTCGGCTCGTAGCTCGACAGCGGGTAGTCCGCCGCCGCCTTCCTCTTTCGGGGCGATCCACACCGCCTCGGGAAGCTGCGCGTCCAGAACGAAGCCGGGGTCACCAGGCGCGCTCAGTGCGCTGGCGCTGCGCAGCTCGGGGTCGTCCAGTTCGTACAACAGTGCGTCGAGCGCGGCCATCGTCTGATCCCTGGTGTCGCCGTCTCCCGGCCGCACCTCGATCCTGATATCGCATCGGAGTCGGACGACCCTGCGGGGGCCGGAAGCGCCGGGGACGACCTCGGGCCTGCGGCCGGTGCCGAAGTTCTGCTCGACCACCTCGGCTCTGCTCACTCCCACCAGCAATGCGGTCTGGTCGGTCGCCGCGGGTCCAGGTGTGACGAACACTCGACCGGCGAGCGGCCCCGGCAACCGGCTGCCGAGCACGTCGGCGAGTCGGGATTCGAGGTCAGCGAGCATGGTCCGTCCGGGTCCTATCCGATTGGCTGATCGGGGTCGATGTGCCGCAGCACGACGCGTTGCCCCGGCTCGAGATGCAACAGCGGGCTGCCGCCGGGGTCGACGAACTGGAAGTGGCCGGCGAGGCGCTCATCGAGCTGGGTTCGAACGCCGGTGACGACGGTGGTCTGCACTTCAGAGCGCAGCGCATCGTTGTTTCGCGCCAGTTCCACGAGGAGTTCTTCGCGAGTGATGCCGTGGCTGGGGGCAGGTATCCGGCCTCGCACATCGGCGAGGGCGACATCGACACGGTCGTGTTCGCTGGCGATCTCGGCACGAATCGCCGCGATCTGGTTATCGAGCGCGGTTGCTGTGCTCTGGCGGATGGCAGCGAGATCCGTTGTGGCGGAGGCGAGTCCGGTTCGAATCTCACCCATGCTGTTTTGCAGTGCGGTGAACCGCTCGTCGATCCCGCGCAACCGGTCATCGATTGTGGCGTTGAGGCCGCTCATCAGGTCCGGCCGGGCATTTGAAATCGCTACCGCCACACTGTTACCGAGCGAGGTTTCAAGCCGGTTGACCCGCTCGTCCACGGCAGACTGAAGGGCGGTCCTTGCGGCTTCGGCGTTTGCATTGAGTCGGTCTTCGGTTGCCTGCTGACCTCGAGCGATGACTTGTGTCAGCTGGTCGGTGATGGTCGTCTTCAGCTCGTCGCGGAAATCTGCGGTGGCCTCCCTGGCCGCTTGCACCGCGGAATTCGCCACTTCGTCGATTCGGGCCGAGAGTTGGTTGCGCAACGCCTCGTTGAGTGCTGTTGCGCTGTCCTCCGCCTGCCGCTGTGCCGCAACTTTCGTCTCGTCGAGAAGCTTCGCCTTCGCGGCGTCGGTAAGCCTTGCGGGCCTGCTCTTGATGGCTTCGGTCAGCTCGTCCTCGGTGACCAGCGTGGTACTCAGTTCCGTTAGCCGACGCTCGAACTCTGCGGCGTCGAGCACGGTGCCGGTCGGCGTAGTGAGGCGTTCCTGTAGCTCGTCGACCTTCCTCAGGCCGTCGACCACGCCTGCCGCGCTGACGTCACCGAGGCCGGCGGCGAACGCGCTCACCGTGGATATGTTGGCGCCGATCGCGTCGAGCGACGCGCGCAGGTCAGCGATTTCGTTGCGGGGATCTTTGAAGCCGGAGACTGTCCGCGACAATACCGTCAGCGCTGACGCGCGGTCCAGATCGTTGGTCTCCTGCCGGCTGGTGACGGCGCGCAGATCGCGGACGCGGGTGGACAGCTCGTCCAGCTGCCGTCCGATCAGCACGGCCTGGCGTTCGATCGCGGTCACCCGCGATGTCGAGGTGGGGTCGGCGAGCGGGCCACGTTCGATGAGCTGCCGCAGCCGCGGGTCCAGCCAGCCGAGCGCCACCTGGTCGGGGTGGTCGTGTTCGGGCACCGCGGTGCCGTCGACGCTGTCGGCTAGGACGGTGCGCGCGACTTCCAGCAGTGCGCCGACCACCGTGTTCCAGTCGTCGGCCGCGATCACCTCGCCGCGCGTTCGGGACGCCAACGGCAGTAAGCGGTCGGCGAGGGCCTTGAGCCGTTCGATGTCGGCGACGGTGGCCATCGTCTAGATCCCGAACTTGGAGGTGCGCTGCACCAGGCTTGTCCGCCGGTACGTGTCGAGCTCCTGGTCGGCGCTGAGCGTTCCGCCGCTCGCGGCGAATGCCTGGGTGATGCCGACCATGGTCTTGACGTCCTCGTTGTTCAAGAACGCGTCGGCGTTCGCGCCCTGGGCCTGCGCGATGGTCTGCACCTCGGAGCTGAGCACGGTGCCGGCATCGGCGAGCTTGGACGAGTACTCCAACGTGCTGACCTGCCGTGCCAACTCCAGGTCGTCGACGCGCTGCAGGATGCGGTCGCGGTCGGCTCCTACGATTCCGCCGGCATCGAGCACCTTCACCGTCACCCGGCGCAGGTTCTGGCTCTCGATGTCGCGGCGGAGTTCGAGAACGCTGTTGCCGAAGGACTCGATGAACCGCCGCAGGTTGCCCTGCACTTCGTCGATCTTGGCCGCGATCTCGGGGTGATCGTGGCCGCGCGGGCTGACCAGAGACGTCAGTTCGAGTACCGCCCCCGCCACGTCGGAAACGGCGTTGACCAACTGGTTCCAGTCGGTGGCCCTGATCGCCTCGCCCGGCGCTTTGCCGCCGACCGCGACGGCCGTCGTCCTTGCGGCGGATACGGCCTGTTGCACCGGTCCGAGGTCCGCGTCGGGCAGGTCCTGAATCGGCGTGTCGAGAAAGTCGTCGGGACGAATCGGGATCGGCACGTAGGTGGGCAGGGGCACCGGCAGTGTGTTGACCACTCCCGTGTACAGCGGCCCGATCACGTTCGGGTGTTTGACCGCGATCTGCCATTGCCCTGGGTCGAGGTCGCGAACCAGCAGCGTCCCGTCGAGGAAGGGCTTGCGCTCCAGCGTCTGACCGGTGACCGGATTGGTCAGCGTGACCACCGCGTCACGGTTGGCCGGTGGGAAGTTCTGCAGCTTGATGTTGAGGCTGCTCTTGGCGAAAGGCATCTGCTTCTCCTTAGGGGTCCGCGCCGGCGCTCAACGAGCCAGCCATTGGAGGTCGCCGAATGGGAACTCGATCTCCCAGAACAGCGTCAGATCGTGGTCGTTGCCCTTGGTGATCGGCGGGAAGACGACACGGTTGTAGAGCACGTCGACGCCCGCCTGCCTCGACATCAGGGCGGCTTCCCGGAGCGTGCCGACGGCGGCCGCGTCGGCGAGCGTGGCACGCACCTTGACGAGCGCCCGGCTGCGCGGCTCGTCGACTTCGACGACAAATGTGTCCGAAGGGATCTCGGCGACGGTGTCACCGGTGATCCCCGGCTGGCCCGCACCGTCGTCGTTGCCGAGCGCCGCCACCGTCACCGACGTGGGGTCGGCATCACTGGTGCCGACGGCCATGTGGGTGATCGGCCCGCCGGTACCGCTGAAGAGGTCGGCGATGAGTCTGCCGCCCGTGCGCAGCACGGTGTTGTGTGCCGCCCGCGTCTGTATCAATGCACCGCCGCGGTCACGCAGTTCCATCCTCAGCTTGGCTCGCATGTCGGCCTTCCCCTTTCCCGTCGGGCTCGGGCGCTCATTGGTAGGCGCTGTCGTCGTATGCGGTGATGCCGAAGAGGCCGCCGGAATCGGTCAGCCGGCCGATTCCGACGCTGCCGACCTCGCGCTGCGCCATGCCGCTGACGAACGTCAGATGGTCGAGCTGACGCTGGCTTTCATGGAGAGGGCGCATCCGTACTTCGGCGCGCACCCCGGCAGCGGCGAGCGAACGGATGCCGGCCTCGACGGAACCGGCGAACTGCTCGCGCGCCTCGAACGCGTCGTCGCGCCGTCCGGATTTGTTGGTCAAGGATCCTGCGTCCAGGTCGACGAGGACCGTGGCGGGCGGTGCTTCCTGCCACGCGAGATCCAAATAGGCGGCCGGGTCGGCATAGAAGAGTGCGTGATCGAAAAGCGATTCGTCCCAACGTCCCTCGGTCATGTCGAGCCCGGCGAGTGCGAGCATCGCCCGGTCCAGCCCTGGCGCGTCGAAATGGGCGACGGGCAGGAACCACATGTCGTTACGTCCCGGTCGCAATGAAAGCGCCTGCGGTGGTGAGCTCACATCGGCCCGGCTCCATGGGGTGCCCGGGGTGACCTGACTGATGCCGAGAAGCTTGTCGGTGACGTCGGCGCGGTTGAGTTGCGCGCGCAGCGAACCGTCGGCCGCCGCCCGCAGCCAGAGTCGATCGCCCGGTCGCAGTTCACCCAGATACACCAGCGCTTCTCTGCTGGTTCGGTTCACGAGCACGGGTACGTACTCGCTGAACTGGCCGCCCGTCAGGAGAACGGATAGCGGTGCGGGGTCAAGCCCTTGATTGCAGACCTGGTCGTGGAGCGGCTCGATCGCACCGGGGCCACCGAGCCGGAGGGTTCGATGCTGCAGTGGGTTCTCGATGAGAGCGTGGCCGCCGTGGGTGGGCTTGTCCTTCCAGTCGTCAAAAGAGGGCAGCACCTGGATCTGGTTGGTCTTCGCGAACTTGTCGTCGTATTGCTCGATGAAAGCCTTCAGGGCGGTCGCGCTGACCGCTCCGTGTTGCAGGCGGGCGTTACGCAACGCGTGAAACCAGGCCCGGTACTCGCCGAGTTCCTGCCACGACTCGGGTGGGATGTCGAGCAGGGCGCCGAGCGCGGCAGCTCCCTCCAACTCGACGGTGGTGTCAAACCAGCGGGCGCGCTGGATGATCCGTGCTTCCTCGTCGACGATCTCGAGTTGAAGAGCGCAGACCGCGGCGAGTCCGCGGATCAGATCGCCGTCGGAGTAGAGGGTCGGTAGCCGCCTGATCATGGCTTCGGAGTGAGCGGTCATACGGCGGCTTCGTGCACGTCGAGGGTTCGACGCCGGAGGCGCTCGCCCGGAGCGGGGGTGTAACTGCCTTGGTCGTCGAGCAATTGGACGAATTGGCCACCGGATTCGACCAGTATGCTCGCTTGCTCGCGTACGAGACCGAACAGCGGATTGGCCTGCAACGCCGACGCCAAGCCGGACAACGTCAACGGGTTGGTCGGGCCGACGGCTGCCAGCTGTGGGTCGACGACGAGCTGGACTGCGGTGATCACGTCGGCCAATGCGACGCCCGCCTGCAGTGCCACCGGTAGCACCAGGTCGACGTCGGCGACGGTGGCTACCGCTCCGGTCGCGTCACGCTCCGGCCGCGGCGTGGGGAAGGTGAACGGGTGGACGACATCGAGCACTTCGCCCGGTTGCAGCACGATGGGCGCGCCGGACGGGGCGGCAATGTCGGCCAGTGTGATCTCGGCGTCGGCGACCAGTGGGTCCTCCAGCGCCGCGGCGGTCAGCGCCGCCATTCGGATCGGTGCGCCCGGCGCCAGGTCGGCCAATTTCTTTGCGATGCGGTCCTCGACACCACCGGTCAACCGGTTCAACTCGGCGCCGCTGACGCCGGTACCGGATAGCACCAACGCCACACTGGCGCTTACCTTTCGGCGCGTAGCCGTCCCGGTGGTCACGCGAATACCTGCCGGTCGGATCTCGTCGATCTGCTTGAGCACGGCCTTCTCGACGTCGGGATCGGGTGTCATGTAGGCGACGTCGGCTCGGACGACGCCCGGTCGGCCGTCCGGCCATTCGGTCAGTTCCACCGCCTTGACGCCGGGGACCGACAGGATGCCGAAGCGCAGTGCGTCGAGGGTGCCGCGGACGGTGCCGTGCAGTGCGCCGCGGGCACGCCTGCGCAGTGCCTCGTCGGTCTCGGCCGCCGATTCGCGGAACGCCGGATCGGGGTTGGTCACCACTGAGATACCGCCGATGCTGGTCTCGGGACGGTTCAGCGCATCCGCGTCGACGACCGGGGTGTCCACCGAAACTCCCGCGGCCAGTACGCTGCGGGACTGTTCGCCCCCCTCCAACGTGAGGTCGGTGACGGTGCCATACCTCGCGGGCGGGGTGGCGCCGTCGGTGACGACGGTTCCCGCCGGAATGGTGATCCGGCCGCCGGTGGCCGCGCTGCGACCGAACCGGATGGTGGCCAACGGGTGACGGGCAGGCAACCGATTGACGCCGATGAGCGCAACGACCTTTTCCAAGGCGGCGCCCTCCGCGGTCGACAGGAAAGCCGAGCGGTAGATGATGTCGAGGTACTGTTCGTCCTGGGCGATTTCGCGCGCGACCGTCTCCATCAGGGTCCGCACCACCGAACCGACATTGAGATCGGTCAGTGGCACCGGCCGCGCGAGTTGCACTGGGTAGTAGTTCACCGTGAGTTGGCTGCCGGGGATGGGCTTGCGGCCGTTCTCCCGAAATTCGATTGCGTCGAGCAGGCCGTCGTTGTTGGTGTCGGCGAGATAGAAGTCGGCGTCGGTGAACTGCACCTGCACCGGTGTCCCGCCGACGTCGGTGACTCCCTCCAGGTGAGAGACGCGGCGGATCGGCCGATTCGAAAGCTGTTCCAGCACAAGCGGATTGTCTGCAGGAGCGATTGTGGCTTCACGCACCGTCCCGCCGGTCAGGGTCGTCAACAGGTCGCGGACGATATCCGGGTACGGCCGTGGTGTGTACTCGAGGTCGCTCACAGCCCGACCTCCACTCCGACAGTCACCGGCTCGCTGTTGGACACCGGCTGGACAACGATCTCCACCACGAAGCTCGACGACTGCTCGCGCGCAGGGTCGAAATCTACTGCCAGGGGTTTGTTTTCGACCCGCGGTTCCTCGCGAACGGCCTCGAGGATGTAGGCGCGGCACAGTCCACGCAGCTCTTCCGTCTTGTTCTGCCCGATCAGCTCGCCGAGCCGCGATCCGTAACTTGCATGTCCGAGCTCGGCAAGCGTGCCTTTCGGCGTCAGCAGCCTCAGTATCAAAGCCTGCGCCACGTTGTGCCGGCCGGCAATGGTGTCGAGGTCGAACAGTTCGGCCGCGCCGGCCGGTTCGGGCTGCCACCCCTGCGGACCGGCGTGCGCTGCGGCCTCGGGCGTCGCCGGTTGGCCGAAACGGGCGCGGTGCACGCGCTGCACCGGCGTCGGACGGCTGCGCACGTCGAGCGCCCTCGCGTCGTCGACGGCCATTCCCGGCGGTCCGAGCACGACACGGAGATCTGTGCCGAGAAGTGCGGAATCGGTCATGGTCACCTCGACCCTCAGCCGATCGTCACGTTCGGGACGGGAGCGATGATCTGGCCGACCGGTGCCTCGACGGGATCGTTGCAGGTGCGTACGGGATCTCCGTTTCGAGTGGCCGGTTGACCTCCGATCAGCACGCCGATGCTGCCCATGTGAACGGTGCCCGTGTTGGCCGGCGGTGCTTGAAAGGACACGCCGGGTGGGGTCGGCAGGTGTGCGGGCTGGTTGTTCGCCACCGATCCGACCACAGCGGCGGGCTGCCCCGCGATCAGCACACTGTTGACCAGCCCGCAGTTGAGTGGCCCGCTGAACGGATGTGGTAGGGGCGTCGGGACGGGACCGCCGGGGGAGGGTACGAGAACGATGTGGGTATCGACACCGATGACCGTGGCGGCACCGCTGGCGGCTGGCTGGCCCATCAGTTCACCTTCACCTGTGCGCCGGAGATGGTGACCGAGGTCTGCCCCGCAATCTCGACCTGGTCGGCGTTCAGACTGAGTTTTCCCCCGGTCTTCAGCACGATGTCGCTTCCGCCTGTGATCGTGATGCTCGCGTCGCCGATCTTCAGCTCGATTCGGCTACCGCCCGCGGCTTCCAGCGTGGCCTGCGCGTCGCCGGTGCGAACGCGCACTCGGGTGTCATCGGCGACGAGTTCGACGTCGCCCATCGTCATGGTGAGCTTCGGATCATCGCCGCGCAGGACGGCCCGGAATGCGGGTTGTTCCGCGCCGGCGGGCAACGCGAACACGACGTCGCCGTCGCCGTGTGCAGGCGGCGCGAGGTACGCGTGGTAGAGCGTGCCGACCACCACCGGTGCGTTGATGTCGCCGTCGGCGAACAGAACGACGACGAGATCCCCTGCCCTCGGTGTCGCTGCCTGTCCTGGAACAGCTACCGCAATCGGCACTTTCGGTAACAGCGCGCCGGTCTCCCGCAGCTTGACCGACACCGCGTGGTTGGGTGGCGCGCTGTCGCTGTCGAAGACGTCGACGACCACACCGATACCTGCGATCGATCGTGCCCCGGCCTCGTGTCGTGCGATGCGGGCGACGGAGTCGAACAATGTGGTCACAGCAGGCTCCCCGCCGCGCCTGCGATCAGGTCGAGCAGCCCGCCGCCACCCACTGCGGCCATGCTGACCGCGTCGAACGTGGTTCGGCCCGTTGGCGCGGGACCGACGGTGTGGACCACGCGGGTCAACAACCACGGTCCACTCGACTCCGGCGTCGGCGCGTCGGCGATCTCGACCGCGGTGCCCGCCCGCAGTCTTGGCACAAGCCAGCACTTCGATGTCAGCCGCGCCGCACCATTGTGGCCGGCGTACGCCTGGTTGGCCGCTGCCGCGACGGCGGGTGTGCGCAGCGCAGGCGCCGCGACCCGAATCGTGCGCGCAGCAGGACCAGGCGCGCGGTCGGGCAGGGTACCGGTGCTCTGTAGCTGCGCGCGCGGATCGGAGCCGTCCCCTGCGGGGCCGTTGCCGGTCCAGATCACCTCGGCAGCAGGCGCGTTCGTGGTAAGTCCGAGTTCAGCGATTTCTCGCCCGTAGCGAAGCGCGGTGTCCGCAGGAGGTGACGGGAACTTGCGAACGACGACGGTGCCGTCTTCTGCGGCGGTGACGAATGCGCCGCCCCAGCCTGCGAGGGCGGTGAGATGTTCCAACGCGGTGCGCCCCTGGTCGGCGACGTAGCTCGCCAGGTCGAGGTCGAGATCGACGGTGCCGGTGGCCACCCCGGCCTCGCGCGCCAGTGCATTGGCGATCGCACGCGCGTCCTGCTGTTCGAATGTGTTGCCCGTGCGGGTGGCGGCCAGCGCGGCACAGGCGTCACCGCAGAGCACCACCGTCTGATCGAGGGCGCGGTGCACCGCTGACACGGACCCCGTGAATGCGGTGACCTCCTCGCGCGATTCGCCGGTCAGCGCGATGGTGACATCATCACCAGGTTTCGCATCCACCCGAAGGTCACGGGGAAGGCTTAGGCGAGCCGATCCGACACCGGGGCCGATCGCCGAGGTGACGCGAATCGCGGCGATCCCGCCGGTATAGCGCAGCGAGCCGATCGTGGCGGTCGCACCGAAGCTGAGTACAGGCATCAGTTGCCCCCCAGTAAATCGTTCAGCGACTTGGAGATGTCCTTGAACGTGCCCGCGGCGGCGGTGACATTGTCGACGGCGCCGGTCAGCGGTTGCAGTGGTCCGCCGACATCGATGGCGCCGACGGCGGCGAGGGCGGACAGCTGGTCGGCCACCGCCATCACCGAATCGACCGCAGCGGCGACGTCTCCGGCGACAGCTGCGATGTCGCCCATGACGTCGCCGATGACGTCGGCGTCGAATCCGAGGTCACCGAGGCCGAAGTCGCCGAGCCCGCCAAAGCCGCTGACCTCGGCAGGCGGTGGTAGCGGCGGACTTTCGATCAGGCTGAGCTCGTAGCCGACGAGCGTGTCGGTGCCTGCCACGGCTCGAGCGCGAAGGTCGGCCACCACGACCTGCTCCAGTTCGAGCGCGACGGTGATGTCGGTGGAGAAGGACACCTCGGTGCCTGCCGCGGCCAGCTTCTGGAGTTTGCCGAGGTCGGCCAGCGCGGTTTCGCCCGACAGCACACCGCGGATCCAGATGCCGTGCGATCCCCGGCCTGCTCGCTGAAGTACATCTCCATCGAGCCCAGGAATGGCGATCCGCTGGAATCCCGCGCTCATCACATGATCGATCTGTTGTACGGAGCTCAGCGCGATGTCCCCGACGAGCGGCATCGGTGGCGGCGGTGACGCGGGCGGCGCGGGCGAAGTCATCGGCGAAGACCCCGCAGGTCTGATTCGTCATCGAGCAGGGCGGCCAGCTGATCGGCCGATTCGAGCGTGTCGAGCCCGGCAGGTGACCGGGTGGCAAGCGGCGCCGTCCGCGTCGCGACGGGGTCCAGGTGCGCGACGGTGGAGGCTGCGCCGGCGGGGGGAGTCGCCCGGTTCGGCGGTCGCCGACCTTGAAAATGTGACGGCATCTGGCCGCGCGTGAGGATCGGTTCGGGAATGCGAACCGCAACCGTCGACGGATCTTGTGGTGCACGCGCCGTCGGGGCGTCGTCGCCGCCCGACTCCGGGCCTGCGTTCGCTGCTGAGTGACCGGGCCATCCGGCTCGGATGGGCCACGGAACGTTCGGCAGGGCGATCGCAGTATTGAAATGATCTGCGGCGTAGTATCTTTCGGTCGATGGCGCAACCGAAGTGTCGAGGTCGAGGCCTGCTTGGCCGACGGTTGGACCAGATGATGCAGGCGCCCCGCGGGTTGAGGGCAACGCGCCGCGCGGCGCCGTGACAGGTTGATCGACATCGAGTGTGTCTTCGCCGGTGTCACGCTCGACATGCGCGACTGAAGCCGGCGGTGACTCGAGTGCTACCCGGTGGGGAGCACGGCAACCGACGCCATCGTCGAGATCGGTCGACACCATGCGTTCGAGCAGGCTCTGTTCCAGCGTGAGCAAGACCTCGGTCAGCGAGCATGCCGCCGCATGGTCGGGAACGAGGAGGATGGTGGTCCAGTCATCCTCTGCCTGTGTGCCGAGCGCATCTGCGGTGAGGAGGTCGACGAGGTCGGCATCGGTGTCGAAGACATCATTGGGTTTCCACCCCGCCGAAACCAACCATGACAGCTGGGCTTCGAACACGAGCGCTCGTCGCTCGGGACGCGCGCCGGCAAGGTGCATGGCCAGGATCTGGGCGATCTGGTCGCCCGTCGACGGTTCGGCCGCCGATTCGCGATCGCAGGCGCGCGCCAACACCGTTGCACCGATTGATCTTCGGTTGGCCGAGGCGTCGTCGATCAGCCGACACCGGTCGCCGAAGGTCAGCGGACGAATCACCCGGCCGTCGAGTGTCAAACCACCCCCCGGCTGGCCGCGCACCGCAACCGTTGCGCCGGCGACATGGGCGGCACCGGCTGTCAGGTCAACGACGACAAGTGGATTGGGCATTCTCGTGTTACCGCACTCTGGTTGCGCTGAAGCTGTACACCGCCGCGCCCTGCCCGTTCACCGTCAAGTCGAATGCCTTCTCGGTGAGGTAGCAGTCGTCGAAGGTGACCGTTGCCTCGGAGTCGCCGTGGCGCAGTTTGGCGATGATCTGGAAGAGCTTGTCGCCTGCGAGACCGTCGAGCTTCGCGCTGGCCGAGGTGACCCGAAGTCGGCCCTCCACCTCGTAGGCGCCGGAAACGACTCCGACGCGTTCGGTGCTGCCGAGCGCGTAGATGTTGGTCCTGTCGCGACGGGTCCGGTAGTCGATACCCTGCACCCCGTCGACGGCCTCTCCGTCGATGAGGACGGTGCTCTCCGAGGCGGCGAAAATTGTGGGCATGATCGTGGTCCTCCTGGGCCGTCTAGTTCTTGACGCGGATCGTCGCGTACACGTAGTCGATCGCCCGGACCGGGCGCACCGCGATGTCGACCCGGACGATGCCCTGCGAGAAGTCCTGACCCGTCGAGTAGACGCTGACGATGAACGCCGGGTCCGCGCCGTCGGGACTCGGTACCAGAGCGCCGGAACGTTCCAGCCGGGTGAACGCCGCGATGAGCTGTTGCGCCAGGGCGTCCCGGGCATCCGCGGAATTGAGTTGGCCGATGAAATTCTCGCTGATCGCCTTCGTCTCGCGAATACACCGATCGGCGACGCGGGTGACCGAGATCTGGTCACCGATGGTGTTGATGCCCTTGAGCACGATCACCCCGTGACCCGCGCGCTGTTGTACGACGAGCAGGTTCACCGTCGACCCGAGCAGCACGTTGAGTTGGCTCTCCCGGTAGCTCGACGGCGGGATGCCGAGCAGCTGGGTGGACTGGAAGGTCGGCGAGATCTCGGGGTTCATGCGGGCGATGAGGCCTACCACAGCGCCGGTGGCGCCGGGGGGCGCGACAAGCACGAACCGTCTGTTACGAACGGCGGCAGCGTGATCGCGGATCGCGTCGAGGTTGTCGGCGTCGGCAGCACGTATCGAACCGAACGCGATGCGTGGTGCGGCGGCGTCGCTGGCCGTCAGGGCATGCGCGAGAAGCGCCTGATGGATCTGGATCACGTTCGCCGAACTCAGGGCCGGGTCGAAACTGGCCATCACCAAGTCGATGCGCGAGTCGTCGGCCAGGCGGTCGATCGCGGCGCGATAGGCCGCAACATTGGGTGAGGTGCCACCGGCGAACGCCACCGGCGACGGTGTCGCGCGCGGCAACCGTGCGGCGGCAGCCAGGGAGCTGCGCGGCACGGCATGGACGAACTGACTCGACGCGGCAAGAATCGTCGGCAGGTGCGACTTCGAGTCCGGGTCCATGGTCAGGTTCTCGAAGAACTCCTGTCGCGCACCGTTGCGGAGAACTTCGACAGTTATCGCATCACCCGCACCCGCGATGCGCACCGTCACGCCTTGGTCGGTGACACCGGGCTTCAGTTGGATGTCCATCAACACCGTGCCTGCCGCGCCCTCCTGTTCGACCGCGACAGAGCCTTGCGCGCCGAGGGGGTAGTCGCCGGGCTTGGGGTCTTCGCCGTCGAAGTTGGGCTCGACCGCGACGACGAAGGTCGAGAGCGAGTTGACCGTGGTGAACAGGTCCAACGGCTGGCCCGGCTCGACGACGAGGTCGTCGAAGCTTTCCACCTCCTTATCGCCCTGCAGGATCCGCAACGAGACGCGAACGACCTTTCCCGCGGCGTTGGTGACGGCTTTGACATCGGCTTTGAGTTGATTCGCCCAAGCACCGCGAGACCGGGCCCGCAGCCGAACCGCAGGGGCCGGAGGTTCTTCGGAGTTCATCAACGTCGCGGTGGCCGCGTTACCGCCGTCGACGGCGGACACCACGACCTCTCGCGCGCCGGTCGACAGGGCGGCCACCGCTTCTGGCATGGAGGCGCTGGTCCCCGGACCGTAGAGCTCCTGCAGTTCCGAGACACGGACGACGCCGGTGAGCGGCGCCGTCGGTGCCGGAGGGCGGTCGACGATGCCGACGATGCCGACGATGCCGGCTCCTGCGGGCAGCGGTGGCAGGACGTCGAAAGTCGTCTCGACCGATACTCCCGGCACGACTAGTACAGGCATGAAATCCTCCGTAAGGTTTGGAGATTGGCATGAACCATTGAATTCATGTGTGGCACTTGGTAGGTCGGGGCGTCACTGGTCATCCCGGACAACCTTGCCGATCGAGTCGTTTATCCAGCTGCGGACTTCGTCGATGAGATCTGTGG
>JAEZKH010000273.1 GCA_023415515.1 Actinomycetes bacterium | reverse complement strand
CGCGTTCGGCGATCGCGTAGACCGTGGCCAGGGTGTTGTTCGACGGCAGTGTCG
This sequence comes from Actinomycetes bacterium, assembly GCA_023415515.1. Classification (GTDB taxonomy): domain Bacteria; phylum Actinomycetota; class Actinomycetes; order Mycobacteriales; family Mycobacteriaceae; genus Mycobacterium. The sequence goes on along the minus strand of JAEZKH010000273.1, from coordinate 5,056 downwards.
GCATGACCGACGCGTCAGCCACCCGCAACCCGCTGATCCCGTGGACACGTAGGTCGCTGTCGACCACCGACTGCGCGGTGTCCCCGATGGCACAGGTGCCCACCGGGTGGAAGTACGACGAGACCGACGCCTTGATGAACTCCCGCAACGCCTGCTCGTCAGTGGCATCGGGCCCGGGAGCGACTTCCTCGGCGCGCCATGTGTCCAGAGCCGGAGCAGTCCCGATATCGCGGGCGATGCGGAAGCCTTCGAGCATCGTGGCCATGTCGCGGTCGTCGCCGAAGTAGTTCGGGTCGACCCGCGGCAAGAGGTCGGGCGCAGGACCGGCGAGCCGGACGCTTCCGCGGCTGTGGGGCTGCATCGCCGAAACGCCGATCAGGTAGCTGTTGGGAATGTCCACCCCGGTGACGGCCGCGGTGTCGACGAAGAGCAGCTGGATATCGGGAGCCGGACCCGCCTTGTCGGAGCGGATCAGTCCCATGACTTCACCGTGATTGCGGACACCGGCCGGGATCGGTCGGGCGCCGCGGTAGATGATGCCGGTGAGCGGGTGGTCCTGCAGATTCGCGCCGACGCCAGGCAGGTCCGCGATCACGTCGATGCCGATGTCGCGCAGATGCGCCGCCGGTCCGATCCCTGACAGCATCAGCAACTGCGGAGATCCGATGGCCCCTGCGGTCACGATCACCTCCGCCGCGTCGGCCACCACGGTGCCGCCGGCAGCGCTGTACTCCACCGCCACGGCACGCCCGTCTCGCACGATCACCCTGTGCACCAACGCGTCCGGAACGACGTCCAGGTTGCTTCGCCGGATCGCATCGACAAGGTACCCGTCGGTAGCGCTGTGGCGTTTTCCCGCGACGATGGTCAGGTCCACCGGACCGAATCCCAGCTCTATGCCACTGCTGACGTCGGCGGCGCGCCGATGGCCGCGCTGGACCGCCCCGTCGAGCACTGCCGCAAGGATGTCGTTGAGCGGGTCGGACGGCGCCACCACGATGGGCCCGTCGGTGCCCCGCCACGCTGGGTCTCCGTGGGGGGCGGTTTCGCTGCGTTTGAAGAACGGCAGCAGGTCCTCGTAGGCCCAGCTCTTGGCCCCCGCGCTCGCCCAGTCCGCGTAGCTGTCGCGGTATCCGCGGGCGAACAGCATTCCGTTGATGGCCGAGGAACCTCCGAGCACGCGTCCGCGCCCGATCAACGGAGTCGTTCCGGTCGCGGCTTGCCGGGTCATCAGGCCGCCCCAGTTCGCCGTGGTGTGCAGCAGCGTCGGCCACTCCGGCGGATTGGCACTTGCAGGCGGTGCCGTCGAGGCACCTGCTTCGAGCAGCAGCACGTGGGTGTTCTCATCCTCCGACAGACGGGAGGCGATGACCGTGCCGGCGGTGCCGCCGCCAACAACGATGTAGTCGTGGGTTTTTGATGCAGACGACATGAGGTGTTCCTTCTGGATGTGGTGCGCTGATAACAACTCTCTGTTTCCATCGATACCACCGATACGGTACACCACGTTTCCAGTGGAATCATTTCCGGGATTTCACTGATGACAGATGAGAGTCCCCGCCCCGCCCTTGTGACCTGCACGGCATCGGAATAGTAGGCGGACGGGCAGCATCGCTCATGTTTCCGACGACATCTTCCAAACAGCTACCGTTGTTACGTTCGAGCGTTCACTGATGCGTGTCCGGAGCGCCGTCCACTGGTGCTTCTGCGTGTTATCGTCGTTAATGTGGTACCGAGTGCAGCAGTAACATCCACCACCGAACGTTTACTGGACGCAACGGCCGAATTGCTACGCGAAGGTGGTGTCGATGCCGTGTCCACCCGTGCCGTCGCCGCCGCTGCCGGCACCCAACCGCCGATCCTTTACCGCCGCTTCGGCGATAAGAACGGGCTGCTGGAAGCGGCTACGTTGCACATCCTTCAGGGCTATCTCACCAAGAAGCGAGCCCTGCTGAAGCATTCCGAGGATCCAGTCGCTGATCTTGGGCGACTCTGGGATATGATTGTAGCGTTCGGGTTTGCGCAACCCGAGTGTTTTTCCTGGATCTACGGGCACCCGCGTCAGGGCGACGCGGTGTCCGCGGCTGCGGCGGCCACCGTTACCCTGTTGCAGGATGCCGTGGCCCGCGTTGCCGCGTACGGCAAGTTGCGGATGAGCGTCGAGCGCGCAACCGCGCTGTTCCACTCTTGCGGTGTGGGTTTCGTGCTGACCCAACTGCAATTGCCCGGAGCCGAACGCGATCCCGATCTGTCGGAGATCGCCTGCGATGCAGCAATATCGAACATCGTGGCCAGTGCTGGACTCAAGCGCGTAGGGTCGGCAACCTCTGCGCGCGCCGCCGCGCTTCGCGAATCACTCCGCGACGACAATGACCTACCTCTGACCGCAGCGGAACAACAGCTGCTCGGTGAATGGCTCAACCGGGTATCGGACAGACGGCACCGCTAGCGGTGCTCGGTGCCCACGGCCAATTCCGGGTGTGCCCGGCAGTTGCGATTCCATGCAACGCACCCATACGCCCGAATCGCGGTTGACCCTCAATCGCTCTGCAGTGTCGGGCGGAAGCTCAGAACGCCAAATCGACGGGAGTCGACGATGCCAGCGCCCGATATCCGCGCGCGACGAGGATCGCCGAGACACGAGCGTAGCTCTGAATGTCGTAAGGCCAACCGTGCAACAAGATTACGGCCGTGCCGTCGGGTGGCCCCGCAAGCCGGCCCAAGCCCCGCCTACTGAAGTCGACCGTGGATCACCGCCGTCAACGCCCAATCGTCGCCGAACTTCGAACATCTACGTGTGTAGACTTGATGGAGGAGTTCGTTAAAGCGGTTCACCGGCGCAGCCTCAGCCCACCGAGTTCCGCCCACTCTGTCACGCCACTACCATTCACCCTAAGGGCACGTCATGACCATCGCGCTGCGGTCCGCTGTGGCGGATACCATTGCAAAGGCGTTCGCCGCCAACGTCAATCCGGCTTCAAAGCAAGCGGTGCGGTTTCCGGACGTCATGGGCGACACGTCCCAAATCTCCATCCCCTCCCGTTACGGACATGTCCCGACGACGCTCTATCACCCGCCGTCAGCGGGGAGGGTCCCCGCGGTGTATGTGAACGTGCACGGCGGTGGATTCGTGGTCGGGCATCCCGAGCAAGACGATCCGTGGTGTCGGTACCTGGCTGCAGTCGCGGGCGTCGTCGTCGTGAATCCCGATTACGTGCTGGCGCCTCATCATCGCTTTCCGGCCGCGCCTCTCCAGATCTACGACATTGCCTGCTGGACGGCCAGTCCTGAGCGCCAATGGGACGGCTCCCGTCTGTGTATTGGCGGGCAAAGCGCGGGAGGCAACCTGAGCGCCGCAGCCGCACGAATGGCGCGAGACGCTGGTGGACCGCGGATCGCCCTGCAGGTGTTGCATTACGCACCGCTTGATCTGGTGACCGCGACGCGGAAGAAGCCGTCGGTCTTGGGGTCGCGGGCCGTGATGAAGCCGTGGATGGGTGCCGTGTTCGACACCGCCTACATCCCGGACCGGGCGCGGCGCACTGACCCGCTGGCGTCTCCAGCATGGGGCGCGAACGCCGACGCCCTACAGGGCATCGCGCCGGCGGTGGTCGTCACCGCCGAATACGACAGGCTGCGCAACGAGGGCCGTGCGTATGCCGACAAGCTGGCCGCCGCCGACGCATTGGTCGAATACTACGAAGTCAGCGGCGTTGACCACGGCTACAACATCATGAGTGAGGCAGCCGGGGTGACCGAGCGGGTGTACTCGCGGCTGGCCGGGCACGTTGCCCGTGCCACGGGGTCTTCGTGACGAGAGCCCGCGTAATCAGTTCAGCGGAGTCTCCACGATGGCGTCCAACACCGCCTCCAACAGTGTTGCGAGTTGGTCGGGGGCATTTCTGCGGTTCATTGCGCGGGCACCAACCACGCGACGCATCACAAGCACTCCGCTGATGACCGAAAGCACCACGTCGCTACGAAGCCGCGCACCCGGTTCGGGCAACTGACCAGACAGCCGCCGACCGACGTGACGCTCGATCGCGTCCCGCACGATCTCAGTCGCCCGCGGGTTCGACGACGACCGCACCATGATGAGGAACGGTGCCAGCTCGTCGGCATCGGACGCCGACCGCGACACCAGGATCGCCGCCGCGTCACGGGTGAGCGACCGCGGACTCTCGCCGACGAACACCGCCGGCGCGAACGACACCTCAACCGCTTCGGCGAACAACTGCTCCTTGGAGCCGAAATACCGGTTCACCAGCATCGCGGTGACCCCGGCATCACCCGCGATCTCCCGCACACCGACCCCGTCGTAGCCGGCACGCGCGAAGTTGCGGATCGCCGACGCGAGGATCGCCTCGCGGGTCGCAGCAGCATCACGCCGTCGAGGCGAATCAGTTGACACGAGACTCCACGCTAGGGAATAGACGACTTCAAGTCTACGTCTGTATAACCGACATAGGTCTACAGCTGTAGATAAGGAGTCCTCGATGGACCTGGAATTGACCGGCACCGGTATCACCGCCAACATCGTGGCCCCCGGCGCGAGCCTCACCGAACCGGTCCGCGACACGGCCCTGCCCGTGGCCGCCGATTCGGACGACCCGACGAGATCGCGGCCGCCGTCACGTTCCTGTGCAGCCGTCACGCCGACTACATCAGCGGCGACGACCTGCGCGTCGACGGCGGCGTCGTCCGCACCGTGTCCTGACCCCAACAACCAGCAGTCCAACTCACTGAAAGGTACTGCCATGACCACTTATTCACAGGTAATCCTGATCTCCGGAGCATCCCGGGGCCTCGGGCGCGCCATCACCGAAGCAGCCCTCAACGCCGGCCACCGCGTCGTCGCTGGCGTGCGAAAGACCTCGGCGCTCGATGACCTCCTCGCACGGCATCCCGACCGAATCGCCGTTGTGCCCTTGGACGTCACCGATGAGGCCCAGGTGCGCGATGCGATCGACACCGCCGTCGAGCGCTTCGGCGGCCTCGACGTGCTGGTCAACAACGCCGGCTACGCCAACATGGCCGCCATCGAAGACGTCGACTT
>JAEZKH010000124.1 GCA_023415515.1 Actinomycetes bacterium | reverse complement strand
GTCGGTCGTGGCGGCGGCGACCACCACGTCGTCGCCGGCGATCAGCACGAGGACATCGGCGTCCGGGGCACCGAGAACCGCGGGCGCCTCACCGGTGACAGTGAGATCCGAGCCGACGACGATGCTGCCCGCCGCTGCGAACGCGCCGACTGCGGAACCGTCGACCAGACCGGAAAGTAGTTGCGCGCGCAGCGAATCGGACCCGCACCGATCGATGACGAGCGATGCCGTGACGGTGGACAGGAACGGCCCGGGGCTGAGCTCGCGGCCCTGCGCTTCGAGGACGACCGAGAGTTCCGCGAGGCCGAACCCCGAGCCGCCGTGTTCCTCGGTGACGGCCAGGCCGAGCCAGCCCTGCCCGGCGGCGGCCTGCCACACCTTCTCTGGGTGCGAGGAGCCGCCTTCCAACGAGGCGCGGGCGGCCGCGCGGGTCGACAATCGCGTCAACTGGCCGATCGCCGCGTCGGCGAGTGCGGAGTGTTCGTCGGTGATGGCTAGCGCTGACTTGCTCACGGTGGAAGTCCTTTTGCTGTTCGACGCGGGTCGCGTGATGTCGATCCGCATTCTGGCAGGCGCGCAGTTGTGACCCAGGACACATTCCGGCGCGCGACGTGCGGATAGTAGACAACTTCAGAATGTTGTCGTTTCGGAACCGGCTGCCGGGGTACGCTCGCGCAATGACGGTACGGCCGGCGGCCCGGCATTCCGCGTCCTCGCTGGCCAAACGCGCACGTTGGTTTCTTCGCGCCGGTCCCTCCGACTATCTGTTGGCGATGAGCGTCGCATCCGCGCAGCTGCCGCTCATCGGGAAACGCCTTGAGCCCCTTGGGGCTGTGACCGCGATGGGCATCTGGGGTTACCGCCACGTCCCCGACTTCTTCTCACACAGCGCACAACCGCAAGAAGACCAGAAAGACCCGAAAGACAAGAAAGACCAGGCCGCCCGTCGGCGGGACATCGAGTCGACGAACTCCGTCATCGAGGCCGGCCTGCGCGGCGTCGTGCCCGCCTCGAACCTGGACATCGAATGGCCCGCGCCCGACCGCTATGCGCCGTTCATGAAGATGCGCCGGCACCGCCGCAGCCTGCATCGGGCCTCGGTGCGCTACGGCGACCACCCCTCGCAGTTGCTGGACGTGTGGCGTCCCAAGGAATTGCCGGTCGAACCGGCCCCGGTGATGATCTTCGTCCCCGGCGGTGCATGGATCCACGGCGGCAGGCAACTGCAGGGTTATGCGCTGATGTCGCATCTGGCCCAGCAGGGCTGGGTGTGCCTGTCGGTCAACTACCGGGTGGCGCCGCATCACCGCTGGCCGCAGCACATCACCGATGTGAAGACGGCGATCGGCTGGGCGCGGGCGAACGTCGACCGGTTCGGGGGCGACCGTGATTTCGTGACGATCGCCGGGTGCTCGGCCGGTGGCCACCTCGCGGCGCTGGCGGGTCTGACACCTCACGACCCCGACATGCAGCTTGATCTGCCCGAGGGCGCCGACACGTCGGTCGACGCCGTTGTCGGCATCTACGGGCGCTACGACTGGGAGGACCGCTCGACACCGGAGCGGGATCGGTTCGTCGACTTCCTGGAGCGCGTGGTGGTGCAGCGCAAGATCGACCGCCACCCCGAGGTCTTCCGCAAGGCGTCGCCGATCGCCCAGGTCCATCGTGACGCGCCCCCGTTCCTGGTCATCCACGGTTCGGGCGACTCTGTCATCCCGGTCGCGCAGGCCCGCAGCTTCGTCGAACGGCTGCGGGCGGTGTCCCGCTCTGTGGTGAGCTACGTCGAGCTGCCCGGCGCCGGTCACGGCTTCGACCTGACCGACGGTGCCCGCACAGGCTCGGTGTCGACGGCGATCGGGCTCTTTCTCGACCAGGTTCACCGAAACCGGTCACTGCGCAACGCCAAAGAGGTTGTATAGCCTCTCACTAGGGAGGTGTGGCCGTGAAGAGGCTCAGCGGGTGGGACGCGGTACTGCTCTATTCGGAGACGCCGACCGTGCACATGCACACCCTCAAGTTGGCGGTGATCGAACTCGACGACCTCGGCGGGCGCACCTTCGGAATCGATGAATTCCGCACGGTCATCGACGGTCGGCTCCACAAACTCGATCCGTTCCGATACCAGCTCGTCGACATACCGTTCAAGTTCCATCACCCGATGTGGCGGGAGAACTGCGACGTCGACCTCGAATACCACGTCCGGCCCTATCGCGTCGACAGCCCGGGCGGACGCCGGCAGCTCGACGATGCGGTCGGCAGAATCGCGAGCACGCCGCTCGATCGCAGCCGGCCACTGTGGGAGATGTATTTCATCGAGGGCCTCGCCGACGGCAGGATCGCGGTGCTCGGCAAGATCCACCACGCCCTGGCCGACGGCGTCGCGTCGGCCAACCTGTTGGCACGGGGGATGGATCTGCAGGACGGACCGCAATCCGAGAACGGTTCGTATGCAACGGATCCGGCGCCTACCCGCGGCGAGCTGCTCCGCACCGCCTTCGGCGACCACATACGGCAGATCGGTCGCTTCCCCGGCGTGGTGCGCTACACCGCACAGGGCATCGGGCGGGTGCGCGAGAGCGACAAGAAGTTGTCGCCGGAGCTGACGCGGCCGTTCACTCCGCCGCCGTCGTTCATGAACCATCGCGTCGACGCACAGCGCAGGTTCGCCACGGCAACGCTGGCGCTCGCCGACGTGAAGGAGACGGCCAAGCATCTGGGCGTGACGATCAACGACATGGTGCTCGCCATCTCGGCCGGTGCGCTACGGGAGCTGTCCCTGAAGTACGACGGCACAGCCGACCACCCGCTGTTGGCCTCCGTGCCAGTCAGTTTCGACTTCTCCCGGGATCGCATCTCGGGTAACCGCTTCAGCGGGGTGATGATGGTGGTGCCCATCCAACTCGACGACCCGTTGCAGCGGGTACAAGCCGTGCACGAGGCGGCCGTCGAGGCCAAGGAGACCCATCACCTGATGGGACCCGAGCTTGTCAGCAGATGGTCGGCGTACTTCCCGCCCGCGCCCGCCGAGAAGTTGTTCGCATGGCTGGCCGACAAGGACGGCCAGAACAAGGTGCTGAACATACCGATCTCCAATGTGCCTGGCCCGCGAGAACCGGGCCGCGTCGGCGGTGCGCTCGTCACCGAGATCTATTCCGTCGGGCCGCTGACCACCGGCAGCGGCTTGAACATCACCGTGTGGAGCTACGTCGACCAGCTCAACATCTCGGTCCTCTCCGATGGCGCCACGCTCGCCGACGCGCACGAATTGACCGACGCGATGCGAGCGGCGTTCGTCGAGATCCGGCGCGCCGCAGGCCTTTCCGAGGAGTTGACGGTCGTCGAGAAGGCGATGGCGCAGTAATTACTTCTCTTGATGCTTCGCGTGCACCCAGGACAGGAACTCCTCGACCGCTTGTGCGGTGTAGTGGCCGCGTGGTGACCCGAAGAAGTCGAAGGCGTGCTGTGCGTGCGGGATCTCGGAGTACACGACGGTCTCCTTCGAGGCGTCGCGCAGCGCGGCGACGAACTCCCGCGCCTCGGGTACCGGGATGAGTGAGTCGTCGACGCCGTGCAGGATGTAGAACGGCGGCGCGTCGGGTCGCACCCGGGTGATCGGCGACGCGTCGCGGTAGACCTGCAGATGCTTGGTCAGACTCTTCTTGACGACGAAGCGCTGCAACAGGATGTGCACGAACTCCCAGCGGCCCGGGCCCCTGGTCGTGAACCAGTCATAGCGCCCATAGATCGGCACGGCGGCCGCAACGGATGTGTCCGCATGCTCGAATCCGGGCTGGTACTGGGGATCGTCGGGCGTCAGCGCGGCCAGCGCCGACAGGTGCCCGCCCGCTGAACCACCGGTGATCGCGACGAAATCGGGGTCGCCGCCGTATTCGGCGATGTTCTCCTTGATCCAGGCCAACGCGCGCTTGACGTCGACGATGTGGGCGGGCCACGTGTTGCGGGGACTCACCCGGTAGTCGATGGACACGCAGATCCAACCGCGTTCTGCCATCCGGCTCATCAGCGGATAGGCCTGCGGGCGGCGCATGCCGATCGACCACGCACCGCCGGGAACCTGCAGCAGAACCGGCGCCTTGCCGTCGCGCGGCAGGTCACGCCGCCGCCAGATGTCGGCGAGGTTGGCCGCGCGATGCGGTCCGTAACGGACGATGTCGCTCTTCTCCACATAGCGTCGACGCAGCAGTTCGTTGGGCAGTACGTGGCTGAGCCGACGGCGGCGCAGCGGCTGCGACTGGGCGGCGACCGCCTCGTAGTCGTCGCCGAGGATTTCCCGCAACGGCGTCTCGAAATGCGGCTCCGATGCCACGTTGCGGCGATGAATCAGGTACAGCAACACCCACGTGATCGCCTTGAGTGCCAGCGAGATTCGCCCGCCGCGCGTCGAATAGTCGCCGCGTAGCCAGCGATACCCCGCGCCGAGCATCGAGCCCGCCAGATACAGCGGCGCCATCTCGGTCGTCGTCCAGCCGGCGAAGAACGCGGGGATGGTGGGGTAGCCGTCGCGTCCGAAGGGCCGCACACCGTTGGCGGCGTTGACGAGTTCGATCCCCGCGTGCAGCAGAGGCCGGCGATCACCCATCGTCGACCATCGCCTGCAGATCCTTGCGGACGATCTTGCCTGTGATGCTGCGCGGGAGTTCGTCGAGCACGGTGATCTGGCGCGGCACCTTGTAGTTCGCGAGGTTGTCCCGCACGTGTTGTTTCAGGGTGTCCGGCGTGGCGCCGGCTCCGTCGGTCAGCACGACGAACGCCGCAAGCCGCTGGCCGTACTGGTCGTCGTCGACGCCGATGACGGTCGCCTCGGCGACATCGGGGTGAGACGCCAGCGTTCTCTCCACCTCGATCGGGTAGACGTTCTCGCCGCCGGAGACGATCATCTCGTCGTCGCGGCCGACGACGAACAGCCTGCCGTTCTCGTCGAGGTAACCCATGTCGCCCGACGCCATGAAGCCCTCGTGGAAATCCTTGGTCGTGCCCGAGGTGTAACCGTCGAACAATGTGCCGCTGCGGCAGAAGATCTGGCCCACCTCGCGGGTCGGGACCTCGCGGAAATCCTTGTCCAGAATTCTGATCTCGGTGCCCGGCGCAGGCTTTCCCGCGGTGTCGGGCGCCGCCCGCAGGTCTTCCGGTGTGGCCGACGCGATCAACCCGGCCTCCGTTGCGTTGTAGTTGTTGTAGATGACGTCGCCGAACCGGTCCATGAAGGCCGTCACCACATCGGGCCGCATCCGCGACCCTGACGCGGCGGCGAACCGCAGAGACCGTCCGCTGTAGCGGTCTCGTACCCCAACAGGCAGCTCCATAATCCGGTCGAACATCACCGGCACCACCGCGAGCCCGGTCGCGCGGTGCCGGTCGACGAGTTCGAGCGTCGCCTCCGGGTCGAACTTGCGGCGGGTGACGATCGTGCACGCCATGGTGGCGGCGAAGATCGTCTGCGAGAAACCCCACGCATGGAACATCGGGGCAGCGACGACGACGGCCTCCTCGGTATGCCACGGCGTGCGGTCCAGGATCGCCTTCAGCGCGCTGGGGTCCCCGCCCGTCATGGTGGCGCCCTTGGGGGTTCCCGTGGTGCCCGACGTCAGCAGGATGGTCCGCGGCTTCTTCGTCGCACGTCTGGGCTGTCGGCCCGCGTGCTCGGTGATCATCTTCTCCACGGTCAACGTCTCACCGGCGGCGCCAGGGTCGTCGGTCCAGGCGACGATGCGGGTGACGTCGCTGTTGTCGACCAACGCCCGGTCGACGATCTCGGTGAACTCCTCGTCGTAGACAACGGCGTCGGCGCCTTCGCGCGCGACCACCTCGGCGAGCGCGGGACCGGCGAACGACGTGTTCAACAGCAGCAGATCCGCACCGATGCGGTTGGCCGCGACGACGGCCTCGATGAAGCCGCGGTGGTTGCGGCACATGATCCCGATGACGCGTGGTTGCCCGTTCGGCAGTGTCTGCAGCGCGGCGGCGAACGCGTCGCAGCGCTCATCGACTTCCCGCCAGGTCAAGGTGCCGATCTCGTCGACCAGGCCGGGCCGGTCGGGGCACCGTTGGGCGGATGAGGCGAAACCCGAAACGGCAGAGACATTTTCGCGGCGCATCGCCGCCGCGATCCGCAGATACTTGTCGGGCCGCATCGGCGCGATGATGCCCGCTCGCGCCATGGTGGCGACCAGGCCGACGGTATCGTTCAGTCGGTCGAGCATCGGCTCAGCCCAGGATCGGCAGCCGGCGTTCGGCGGCCAGTTCGTCGAGGGCGCGTTGCATGACGTGGCGGACGTGAGCGTCGACCTCGTCGACGTCGGGGTCCTCACCGAACTCGGCCACGATGTCGATGGCGGGCAGCACCTTCATGACGATCTTGGCAGGCAGCGGGATGTTCGGCGGCATCACGAGGCTCAAGCCGAACGGAAAGCCGAACGAGATCGGCATGATCTTGGTGCGGAAGAGTCGGGCGAGCGGTCCGAGGCGGTCGGCCAGCCACGTGCCGCGCGACAGGTACAGCTGGGTTTCCTGGCCGCCGATGCCGACGGTCGGCACGATCGGCACGCCGGCGTTCAGCGCGGCCTTCACGTACCCGGTGCGTCCGCCGAAGTCGATCCGATTCTCCGACAACGTCGGCCGGTACACGTCGTAGTCACCGCCGGGAAACACCACGACCAGCCCGCCCGAGCGCAGCGCGGCGTCGGCGTTGGCGTGGTTGGCGCTGATGTAGCCGATCTTCTTCAGCAGGTCGCCGGTAGGTCCGACGAACAGGATGTCGTGCGACAGCGTGTACAGCGGCCGGTCGTAGCCGTACTTGTCATAGAAGTCGATCTGCAGAATCGGCACGTCCATCGGGAGCATGCCGCCGGAGTGGTTACTCACCAGCAGCGCGCCGCCGGGCGGCATGTTCTCCAGGCCGCGCACCTCCGAGCGGAAGTACCGCTTGAGGAAGGGCCGCATGACCCCGACCATGCGTTCGGTCATGCCCGGATCCCATTTGGTGAGCTCCGATGCCTCGATGTCAGTGGTGGCCATCCGGTCCCCTCCGCGCTGAATTAGAACGTGTTCTAGTTTTTACATGGTACCCATCGGATGTAGCGTGCCAAACTTCGCTCGCTAGCATCACCCGCGTGAGCGATGAAGCCAACAACGAAGTTCCCGTGCTGGTCGAACAGCGCGACCGCATCCTGATCATCACCATCAACCGTCCCAAAGCCCGCAACGCGGTCAACGCGGAAGTCAGCAGGGGCCTTGCCGACGCCATGGACCGTCTCGACGGTGACGACGGCCTTTCGGTCGGCATCCTGACCGGTGCCGGCGGGTCGTTCTCGGCGGGCATGGACCTCAAGGCGTTCGCCCGCGGCGAGAACGTCGTCGTCGAGGGGCGCGGATTGGGATTCACCGAACGGCCGCCCGCCAAGCCGCTGATCGCCGCCGTCGAGGGTTACTGCCTGGCCGGCGGCTGCGAGCTGGCTCTGGCCACCGATCTGATCGTGGCGTCGAAGGAGTCGGCGTTCGGCATCCCCGAGGTCAAGCGCGGCCTCGTCGCGGCAGGCGGCGGATTGGTGCGCCTCCCGCAGCGCATCCCATATGCGATCGCCATGGAGCTCGCCTTGACCGGTGAGAACCTCTCGGCGGAGCGGGCGCATGACCTCGGGCTGGTCAACGAATTGGCCGAACCGGGGTCCGCGCTCGACGCGGCGATCGGGCTGGCCGAACGCATCAGCGCCAACGGCCCGCTGGCGGTTGCCGCAACCAAGAAGGTCATCATCGAGGCCCGCGAGAAGAGCTCCGACGAGGTGTGGTCATGGCAGCGGAAGCTCTTGACGCCGGTGTTCATGTCCAACGACGCACGGGAAGGCGCGGTGGCGTTCGCTGAGAAGCGGGCGCCGAAATGGACCGGCACCTGATCGTTTCGGCACTTGACCTCAACCGTGGTTGATGTCGCACCATGCAGTCATGACCACCGCCACGGCTGCCGAGTACTTTCGTCGCGTTTCCTATGAGGGTCCGGCCGAGCCGAGGCTGGACGTGCTGACCGCGTTGGTGGCCGCGCACAACCGCTCGATCCCCTTCGAGAATCTCGACCCGCTGATGGGCAAACCGGTGATCGACCTGACCCCTGATGCGCTCTTCGACAAGCTGGTGCGCCGCCGTCGCGGTGGGTACTGCTTCGAGCAGAACGGCGTCATGGCACATGTGCTGTCGGAGTTGGGATTCGGGGTCGAAGTGCTCGGCGGGCGGGTCGTCTGGATGAGTGAGAGCGACGAGCTTCCCGCCCAAACCCATCAGGTGCTCGCGGTGACGGTGCCCGGCGAGGACGGCCCCTACCTCGTCGACGTCGGCTTCGGCGGGCAGACGCTGTCGTCGCCGATCCGGCTCGAGGTCGACACCGTGCAGCAGACCAGACACGAGTGGTACCGCATCAGCGAACGCGGCGACGGGCTGGTGTTGGAGAGCGAGATCCGCGGTAAGTGGGAACCGCTCTATCTGTTCAGCACGCGGCCTTTCCCGATGATCGACCGCCAGGTCGGAAGTTGGTATGTGTCAACGTATCCCGGCTCGCACTTCGTCTACGGTCTGACGGTCGCGCTGGTGACCGACGACGCGCGGCTGAACCTGCGCGGCCGCAACCTCGCCATCCACGGCAAGGACGGCAGCAAGCGGATTCGCTTCGAGACCGCGACCGACGTCATCGACGCGTTGACGGAACGCTTCGGACTCGACATGTCCGGCCTCGGCGACGTCGAAGCGCGCGTCAACGCGGTGCTTGACAGCTGACGGCGATCGTCACGACAGGTTGAGGTGTCCCCACACCCATCCGTGTCCGCCGGGCACCGCATCGCCCGACACCTCACACCACGACTCAGGCGCGCAATCGCCCATCAGCTTCACGGTGCCGCCCTGACGCAAGATCCCGACCACCTGCCCGGCGCCGTCCGGCTCGTTTTTCGCGGTGTACACGTCGACGTCGGCGGCCACGGTGGCGGTTGGGGCAGGCACGTTCGCCACAGGGAGGTCGATCATCTTCTCGTTGAGGGGGATGCCACCGCCGCCGACGGGGGCCCTGCCCAGGGTGCGGCCCTTCTCCTCCTTCGGCGTCGGCACGGGAACGGTGAAGGTCTTCTCGTCCCACGCGGTCCATTCACCACACGTGGAGCCGTCCTCGAAGATCGATCGAACGGCGGGTAAGCAGCCCTGCACCTTGAGCACATAGGTGGCGCCCGGCGTCACATCACGGATCTCCCAGCTGGTCCCGGACGCCTCGAACTGGTTCTCGGGGATGCCCGATCCACCGGGGATGCCCCAGATGTCGGGGTCGGATGTGGAGTGGTAGCGGACCTGGAAAAATCTCGCGCCGGGGCTGGTCCAGTTGAAGACCAAGGTGGTCGGGTCCTTCATGACCACGTCGGTGATGCACGGCCTGGCTTGCGGGCTGCACGTCGCATGGGCGGGCGCCGCCAGCGTCCCGCCGGTCGCCATGAGCCCGGCGGTCAGCGCCGCAGAACCGATGAGAGCCCGCCCCTTTCCGGAGTGGCGTTCGTTGTCGGTCATCGCGAGTCCTCCTCGTATCGGGGTGTGGTGAGGAGTCTCGGTCGCGCGGACGTGGGTGGCGTCAGTAGTCC
>JAEZKH010000046.1 GCA_023415515.1 Actinomycetes bacterium | reverse complement strand
ATCCTGGCATGAATTCGCTTTGAGCGCCGGCCTGCAGAACCGGTGGGAAGTCGACGGTCAGGCTTTCCCGTGGTCGATCGCATCCTGTCGAACCGGATCCGCCGGCCTGCGCGCGGAGATCGATCAGCCGGAGCGGTCTGCCGTTGCCCTGCTCGACGCCGCCACGCAGATCGGCAGGCTTGCCGGCATCTCCGACGACCGACTGATGGTTCCGGCCGCTGTCGAGAGCCTCCGGATCGACTCCGGTGCAGCGGACAGCCGCGGCGTTGTCGAGGTGTTCCAGCGCGAAGGCGGAGAAGACGAATTGGTCGTCGACATCGTGGTGACAGGGTTCGACGGGACCACCTGTGTCGACATCCGTTCGTTGCGGTTCACCAGCCTCGAATCCGCTGCGCCGATCCCGCACGCGGGCCAGGATCCACGCACGTTTGTGCAGACGATCGAATGGCGACGCGTCGACCGGCGACCGCGGCCTGCGGAACACCCGAGCGTCGGACAGACCCTGGCGGTCGTCGGTGCGGGTGCGGCCGCGCTGCGCCTGCGCGACGGCCTCTCCGCCGTTGGCCACCGATCGGCCGACATCTCTGAGGCACGCATTGTCGTCTACCTACCTGAGCCTGGAAACGACTGCCAGGACAGCGATTTCGACTACTCTGTGCGGCGGTCGGCTGAGGTCGGCCATCTCGTGCGCAGGTTGTCCGAACGCGACGAACATCACCCGGCCACCCTCTTCATCATCACCGAAGGCGTGCGGGAAGCCGCCACGGATGCGGCGCTGCGACAAAGTCACCTGTGGGGATTGGCCGGAGTCATCGGAGCAGAGCATCCCCAGCTGTGGGGCGGATTGGTCGACGTTGCATCCGGCGGTGACACCGATGGCGACGTCGCGGCGCTGTCCGCACTGTTCGAGGACCCTGCGAAAGCCATAGTGGCGCTGCGTCACGGCGAACTCTTTGCACCCGCATTGGCGCCGGTCTCCGGAGAACCCACGCGGGACCGGCTGCGATGCAGGCCCGATGCCGCATACCTCATCACCGGCGGGCTGGGGACACTCGGTCTGTTGATGGCCGGTTGGCTCGCCGACCGCGGCGCGCGTCGACTGCTGCTGGCGGCGCGCACCCCGCTGCCTCCTCGGCGGGCTTGGGACAGCGCCTCCCTCGAGCCGGAGACGCTTCGCCGGATCGCCGGGATAAGCGCCTTGGAGCTGCGTGGGGTGACCGTTGACGCCGTCTGTCTCGATGTCGGTTCAGGCGAGGCGCTGCAGGGGCTCCTCGAGCGTCGTGACAGGGAGGGGCAGGCGCCTGTCTGCGGCGTCATCCACGCCGCAGGAGTCACCGACAGCCAACTGCTGACCGACATGACCGAAACGCGACTGGCCCGCACGATGTGGTCGAAGATAGCCGGTGCCTCCGCTCTGCACCGCGCCTTCCCGCCGGGATCCCTGGACTTCTTCTATCTGACCGCCTCGGCCGGAACAGTGTTCGGGGTACCGGGACAGGGCGCGTACGCGGCGGCCAACGCCTACCTCGATTGCCTGGCACGTGCGCGTCACCGACACGGCTGCCACACCGTGAGCCTCGACTGGACGGCATGGCAGGGACTGGGTTTCGCAGCCGATGCCGACGTCGTCGTCGAAGAACTCCGTCGTGCGGGTTCACGCCCGGTCACCCCGGAGGAGGCCTTCGCCGCATGGGATCACGTGAATCGTTATGACGCGCCGCAGGTCGTGATCGCGCCGACATCGGAAACGGCACCAGCGATCGATGCGAGCCAGGGACAGGCACCGGTGCGAGCGTGGTCGGAGATGACGTCGCAGGACGTCCGCGCCGAACTCGAGCATGCGCTGACCGCAATCCTGGCGGGTGAGCTCGGGGTGCAGGACCACGAACTCGCGGTGGACCGCCCGTTCGCGGAGTTGGGCCTGAACTCTGTGATGGCGATGACGATAAGGCGCGAGGCCGAGCAGCTACTCGGTGTCGAGCTGTCGGTGACCATGCTGTGGAACCACCCGACGATCGCATCGTTGGCCGACTACCTCACCGGCAAGCTGGCACCCGAAGACGTTGCGGCCCAGCCGATCGACGCCATACCCGACGACGGGGACGGCTTGCTGGAGTCATTGTTCGACAGTGTGGAGTCGGCATGACGGGGGTTGATGAGGCTGGGTTGCGGGGGTGGTTGGTTGATTATTTGGTGGCCAATGTTGGTTGTTGTGTTGAGGATGTGGGTTTTGATGTCTCGCTTCATGATTTGGGTGTGAGTTCGGCTGATGCGGTTGTTTTGAGTGGTGAGTTGTCGGAGTTTTTGGGTCGGTCGGTGTCGCCGGTGGAGTTGTGGCAGTTTCCGTCGATTGGTGCGTTGGCGGGGTTTTTGACGGGTTCGGAGTCTGTTGGTCCGGTTGATGTGGTGGGTGTGGGGTCTTCGGCTGGTGGTTTTGATGAGCCGGTTGCTGTGGTGGGTTTGGGGTGTCGTTTTCCGGGTGGGATTGGTGGGCCGGAGTCGTTGTGGGAGTTTTTGTTTGAGGGTGGGTGTGCGGTAGGGGAGGTGCCGCCGGCTCGGTGGGCGTGGTGTGATGATGGGTCTGCGGAGGGGGCGGCTGCGTTGTCGGCGACGACGCGGTGGGGTTCGTTTTTGGATTCTGTGGATGGTTTCGACGCGGAGTTCTTTGAGATTTCGCCGCGGGAGGCGGCGAAGATGGATCCGCAGCAGCGGTTGTTGCTCGAGGTGGCGTATGAGGCGTTCGAGCATGCGGGGATTCCGGTTGATTCGTTGCGGCGTTCTGCTACTGGGGTTTTCGTTGGGGCGTGTGTTGGTGAGTATGGGTATTTGGCGTCGGCGGATTTGAGTCAGGTTGATGCTTGGTCGGGTACGGGTGGTGCGTTGAGCATCATTGCGAATCGGGTGTCGTATTTCTTTGATTTGCGTGGTCCGTCGGTGACGGTGGATACGGCGTGTTCGTCGTCGTTGGTGGCGTTGCATTTGGCTTGTCAGAGTTTGCGTTCGGGGGATTCGAGTGTGGCGTTGGCCGGTGGGGTGAATTTGTTGTTGTCGCCTGCGGTGACGCGCAGTTTTGATCAGGCGTCGGCGATGTCGCCGTCGGGGCGTTGTCATGCTTTTGATGCTGCTGCTGATGGTTTTGTGCGTGGTGAGGGTGCCGGGGTGGTGGTGCTCAAGCGTCTTGGTGATGCGTTGCGTGATGGTGATCAGGTTTTGGCGGTGGTGCGGGGTTCGGCGGTCAATCAGGATGGCCGGTCCAACGGGTTGATGGCTCCTAACCCGGCGGCGCAGATGGCGGTGTTGCGGTCGGCGTATGCCAATGCTGGTGTGTCGCCGCGGGATGTGGATTTCGTGGAGGCTCATGGGACGGGCACGTTGTTGGGTGATCCGATCGAGGCGCGGGCGTTGGGCACGGTGTTGGGTCGGGGTCGTGGGGTTGAGCAGCCGTTGTTGTTGGGTGCGGTGAAGTCGAATCTGGGGCATTTGGAGGCCGCGGCGGGGATCGCGGGTTTCCTCAAGGCGGTGTTGGCGGTGCAGCGGGGCCGGATCCCGGCGAACCTGGGTTTCGACAAGCCCAATCCGCATATTCCGTTTGATGATTTGCGGTTGAAAGTTGTTGCTGAGCCGATGGATTGGCCGGGGGTGGATCGTCCGCGCCGGGCGGGGGTGTCGTCGTTCGGGTTCGGTGGGACCAATGCGCATGTGGTGATCGAGCAGGCCCCGGCCGCCGATGGGGTGTTGGCGCCGCAGGCGGCGCCTGCGGTGAGCACGTTGGTGATTTCGGGTAAGTCCGAGGCGCGGATCGCCTCGATGGCTGCGGTGATGGCCCAGTGGATGGTGGGGGCGGGGTCGGCGGTGGCGTTGACCGATATCGCCCACACCCTTGCTCATCACCGGACCCGCCATGCCACGTTCGCCACGGTGTGTGCCCGTGATCGTGATCAGGCGGTGGCCGGGTTGACGGCGTTGGCTGCAGGTCGCGCGGCGCCGGGAGTGGTGGGTCCGCGCACCGGTGGGCAGCCCGGCGGGGTGGTGTTCGTCTACTCGGGGCAGGGTTCGCAGTGGGCCGGGATGGGGCGTGCGCTGCTGGCCGATGAACCGGTGTTCGCTGCGGCGGTGGCCGAGTTGGAGCCGGTCTTTGTGGCCCAGACCGGGTTTTCGTTGCAGCAGGTGCTGGCTTGTGGACAGCCGGTGGCCGGTATCGACCGCATCCAGCCGGTGCTGGTTGGAATGCAGTTGGCGCTGACCGCGCTGTGGCGTTCTTACGGTGTGACACCCGATGCGGTGATCGGTCATTCCATGGGTGAGGTCACTGCGGCGGTGGTGGCCGGGGCGTTGACCCCCGCCGAGGGTCTACGGGTCATCGCGACCCGGTCGAAGTTGATGTCGCGGCTGTCGGGGCAGGGCGCGATGGCGCTGCTGGAACTCGACGCCGCCGCCACCCAGGCCGTGATCGCCGACTACCCCGGTGTCGGGTTGGCGGTATATGCCTCACCACGTCAAACCGTGATCGCCGGGACACCCGAACACATCGACGCGGTCATCGCCGCGGTAGCAGCCCGCGACCGACTGGCCCGCCGTATCGAGGTCGATGTGGCCTCTCACCATCCCACCATCGACCCGATACTGCCCGAACTGCGCACCGCACTGGCCGACCTCGACCCCCAACAACCCACCATCCCCATCCTGACAACCACCATCGAAACCACCCAGCACACACCGACCTTCGACGCCGACTACTGGGCAGCCAACCTGCGCAACCCCGTCCGATTCAGCCAAGCCATCACCACCGCCACCACCACCAACAACACCTACATCGAAATCAGCCCCCACCCCCTGCTCACCCACGCCATCACCGACACCCTCCAACAACACCCCGACACACCATTCCAAACCCTGCCAACACTCACCCGCGACACCGACGAAACAATCACCTTCCACACCAACCTCAACGCCATCACGACGTATCGGCCTGCGCACACACCCCATCCGTCCGGGCCACGTCCGATCCTGCCTGCCATGCCATGGCACCACACCAGGCATTGGGCCAAGGGCGGGAATCGTCGGAGCGATGCGGGATCGGCGCCGCGGTCGGGCACCTTGCTCGGCGGCCGCATTGCGGTCGCCACGGCTCCGACCACTCATCTGTGGCAGGCCCGGTTGGTGCCGGAAGCCAAGCCCTATCCCGGCCACCATCGGATACACGGGATCGAAGTGGTGCCTGTATCAGTTCTGCTACACACCCTTTCGGCCGCAGCGACCGAGTGTGGCGCATCCGGGCTTTCAGACATCCGGTTCGATCATCCGATCGTGGTCGACCAGCCACGCATCGTCCAGGTCATCGCTGACGACTCCACCGTCTCTCTTGCGTCGATGCCTGCCGACGCCACCGGGGACACCCGGTGGGTTACCCACGCGAGCGCACACCTCGCGAACGGGCCCGCCGCCGCGGCGGCGCCGAGAAACGACACCTGGCGCGAAACATCCTGGCATGAATTCGC
>JAEZKH010000524.1 GCA_023415515.1 Actinomycetes bacterium | reverse complement strand
GCCGACGCCGTGCGCATGGCTTCGATGACATCGATCGTCATCGTGCGGCAGCCGTCGATGGAAGCACTCCCCGCCATGTTCCGCCGCGCACCGGTCCCGTGACGAGCGGTAGGTCGAGCGTCGACAGCAGTCCGGGCGGTGCGGCCATCACCGCCGGTATCGCATTCAATTCCCGCATCACCGTCGCGTAGGTCAGACCCCGCATGTTGTTTCCGCGGCCGTGCATCTCGATGTCGACCGTGTACGTCGGAAGACCGTCGACGACCACCCGGTAACCGCCGTGCGGCGACGGATGTCGCGGCCAGTCCGGCGCCGAGCCCTCCCCCATCCTGGTGATGTGCTCCAGCACGACACGTTCTTCGCCATCCACTTTTCCCGCGAGCTTGAACCGCATCCCGCCCATGGTGCCCGGTTCGATCCACCCCGATGCGACCTCGTAACGCACTGGCGCCAGCCATTTTTCGATCGTCGTCTCGACACCGTCGAGCGGTAGCCCGACACCGTCGGCGACAAGATGGACGATCGGCGCCCACAGCGCGGCGAGGCGCTCAGGGTCGAACAGCGGCGCCGGATGGTCCGGTGGATGGCCGAAACCCATGAAGTCGAACATGATGTCGGGCTGGTTGATCGGCCCGTAGTCGAGGATCTCCAGCATCCTGATGCTGTCGACGCGACTGCTGAATCCCGTCATGGTCAGCGCGATGACGTCGTTGGCCCAACCGGGGTCCACACCGCTGTTGAAGAAGCTCGTGCCACCCTCCTCGCACGCCGCGGCGATGAGGTCGACGGTCTCCTTGTCGGCCGCCGGCGGATAGCACATCGGCACCAGCGAGGTGCAGACGACATCCTTACCCGCCCGCAGGCATCGGGCGATGTCCTCGGCGGCCTCGTGGTACCGGTAGTCGCCCGACGCGAAGTACGCCACCACATCGGCGTCGGACGACAGCGCGGCATCGATGTCGCGGCCGGCGATCACGCCTGTGGTGGGCATACCGCAGAGTTCGCCCGCGTCCTTGCCGTCTTTGGCCTCGGCGTGAACGACGACGCCCGCCAGGTCCAAACCGGGATGGGCGATCAGCGCCCGTAGAGCGCCGACACCCACCTGCCCGGGCCCCCAGAGGAGGACGCGCGGGTTATGTTGGCCGTCTGTCATGTGCACCTTCCCGGCTCAACACCATCGACCACTGTGAGAACATACCTTCTCAGTTATTGATAACACCATTGCCGATTCAGAAGAACCGCGGAGGCGAAGAATGACCGACTACCGATTTCTGAAATGGGAGACGTTCGACGACGGGGCGATCGTTCGCATCTCACTCAACAGGCCGGACCAGCGAAATGCACAGAATCGCGGCATGCTGGTCGAACTCGACGACGCGTTCGGCCGGGCGGAGGCCGACGACACCGTTCGGGTCGTGATCCTCGCAGGTGAGGGCCCGATGTTCTCCTCCGGGCACGACATCGGTTCCAAGCTGGCCCGCGCCGAGTTCACGCCGGGTCCCGATCAGCATCCGACGGCCGCGATCAACGGCGGAACCCGCGAGGGCGCCGAGAAGATCATGTTGCAGGAATGGCATTACTTCTTCCAGAACAACCTGCGATGGCGCAACCTGCGCAAGATCACCATCGCGCAGGTCCACGGCGACGTGTTCTCCGCGGGGTTGATGCTGATCTGGGCGTGCGATCTCATCGTGGGCAGCGAGGAGGTGCGGTTCGCCGACGTCGTCGGCACCCGACTGGGCATGTGCGGCATGGAGTACTTCGGCCACCCATGGGAGTTCGGTCCTCGGCGCACCAAGGAACTGATGCTGACCGGCGACGCCATCGAGATCGAGGAGGCGTATCGGCTCGGTATGGTGAGCAAGATCTTCAAGCGTGACGAATTGGCCGACCGCACACTGGAGATGGCCAGGCGCATCGCGACTGTTCCGACGATGGCCGCATTGCTGATCAAGGAGTCCGTCAACCAGTCCGTCGACAACATGGGCTTCTACAACGCACTGCAGTCCTGCTTCACACTGCACCAGTTGAACCACTCGCACTGGGTCGGCGTCCGCGACGACAAGCGCGCAGTCGCCGGTGAGGAGCAGGGAGTACCCAACTGGCGCACCGCCCCGCCGATCGTGCTGTCGGTCAAGGACCAAGTGCGGGCAGAGGCATGACACCCGAGCCTCGGCCCATGGCGGTCACGATTCCGGACCACCTGTTCGCCACCTTGCCGTTCTACGACGTTGTTGACACCGACGACCAAGTCGTCGTCGACCTGCACAACCGGCCCGATCTGGTGAACCTTCGCGGCGCGATCCAGGGCGGGTTGCTCGCGACGCTGATCGATGTGGCCGGTGGGCGGCTCGCGGTCAAGTACGCCGGTGAGGGCGGCGGCGCAGGCACGGCCGACATGTCCATTCATTTCCTCGCGCCCATTGTCGAAGGTCCCGCGCGTGCGACCGCCACACTGGTGCGCGCAGGCAACCGGATGATCGTGGTCGCGGTGGACGTTTCGGATGTCGGCAGAAGCCGCATTGCCGCGCGAGCGACGCTGAGCTTTGCGATCCTTCCGCCGCGCGATCAGGGTCAGCCTGCGACGGCGCCGTAGCGCGCGTCGGCCACCCGGTCCAACGCGACCCCCGCATCGCCGAAGACCATCGCCCATCCGCGGACCCGGCGGTAATACAGCTGGATGTCGCCTTCCATACCGAACCCATAGCCGCCGTGGATGTGAAGACTGCGACTCGTCGCGTCGCGCGCGGTCTCGTAGGCAAAAGCGAAGGCCATCGCCGCCAACTCGGTGACGCGCGCCGGCTCGTCAGCGAACGCGCACGCCGCTTCCAGCGCCAGCAGTCGAGCTCCGTCGACCGCAGTTGCGCTGTCCGCCAACGGATGTGACACCGCCTGAAACGATCCGATCAGTGTCCCGAACGCATGCCGCTGCTTGGCGTATTCGACACCCAACTCGACGGCCCTGCTCGCCGCGCCGGCCCGGGCCGCCGCGGTAAGGGTGAGCCAAAGATCCAGCGCTTCGGAGAAGAGC